>JBAQCU010000038.1:0-22948 GCA_049294435.1 Minisyncoccia bacterium | reverse complement strand
ACATGTTTTAATATAACAATACCACTTAGTACATGGAAACCCGGCGAACTTACGCCAATAACTGTGCCACCTGGATTTAATTTGGACATTCCTGGTGGTGGTTGCGTCAACATAAGGGTGGAAAAACCAGGATCAGCCACAACCACATCGGCGCGAGGATATAATGTTTCTTGCGCTGAACTTGTTGCCGGTAGCAATCCGCGTATTGTTGAGCGTGGTCTAGGGTTTAGTTTATAAAGATATGCGCGGAAACAATCAAACCAAAAGTTTATGGCCGAGCCACGAATCAGCTGATTCGAAAAAAGAGGCTAAAGAGCGTCTTTTTTCACTGAGGAAAACAATTGAGCATCATCGTCATCTCTATCATGTGCTCAACAAGTCTGAGATTTCTCCAGAGGCGCTTGATGCTTTGAAGCACGAGCTCGTGCTTATTGAGTCCGCATATCCAGACCTTGTCACCGCCGACTCGCCATCTCAACGAGTCGCGGGTGCGCCACTTAAGGGATTTAAGAAAATAAAGCATGCAGTAGAGCAATGGTCGTTTAATGACGCGTTTAATGAAGATGAAATGCGTGAATTTGATACGCGTATTAGGAACATGCTTTCAAAATCTCTTGGTAAAAAAGTACAACCATCGTATGTGTGTGAACTAAAAATTGATGGACTTAAAGTGGTACTCACGTACGAAAAGGGGTTGTTGGTTACGGCGGCAACACGTGGCGACGGTGTAACAGGTGAAGATGTGACTGCAAATGTAAAGATGATAGAGTCAGTGCCTCTATCTCTCCACGAAAAGGTTTCTGGTGTTTTTGAAGGTGAAGTGTGGATGGGGAAAAAGACTCTTGAGCGCGTGAATAAAGAAGAAATAAAAGCTGGGCGTGAGCCATATGCAAACCCAAGGAACCTTGCCGCAGGCACGATGCGTCAGCTTGACCCGAAAGTAGTGAAAGCGAGAACTCTTGATGTGTTTGTCTATGATGTTACTGCGTTTAACAGGGAAATTCCAGACACACAGATTAAGGAACTCACACTTCTTCAAAATCTCGGTTTTAAGGTGAATGAACATTTTGAGGAATGCAAAACGATTGAAGACGTGATTTTATTTTGGAAAAAGTGGCAAAAACGCGCTCCAAGAGAAGACTATTGGATTGATGGTGTAGTAGTAAAAGTTAATGAAAAGGAATATCAGGATGCGCTTGGCTATACTGGCAAAGCTCCTCGTTTTGGTATCGCGTTTAAATTTCCTGCAGAACAAGTCACAACCGTTCTTGAAGATATTGTGCTTCAGGTAGGGCGAACTGGCGTGGTTACTCCTGTAGCGCATCTCCGCCCTGTGTCTGTCGCAGGTTCAGTGGTATCGCGCGCAACACTACACAATGAAGACGAAATTGCGCGCCTTGATGTACGCATAGGCGACACGGTGATTCTTCAAAAAGCTGGGGATGTGATTCCTGACATTGTTCAAGTGGTGAAAGAAATGCGCACCGGAAAAGAAAAGAAATACATATTCCCAAAATTTGTAGAGGACACCGATGGTACCACGAGCGTTATTGAGCGAATACCTGGGCAAGCCGCTCATCGCGCTGTAAACAAAAATATGTTCGCGCAAAAGCGTCGCAAATTCTATTACTTTGTTTCTAAAAAAGGTTTTGATATAGACGGATGTGGACCAAAGGTTATTGACGCGCTTCTTGAAGCAGACCTTATAAGTAATTTTGATGACATTTTTACATTGACGCTTGGTGACGTGCTTGCCCTCCCTCGCTTTGCGGAAATCTCTTCAAAAAATTTGATAGATGCAATAGATAATGCGCGCACTATTACATTAGGTAAGTTTTTGACAGCGCTTTCAATAGAACACGTTGGTGAAGAAACGGCACATGACATCGCACAGACTTTTGGAAGTATTAGTAAAATCAGAAACGCATCATTTGAAGATTATAGTAATATTTACGGTGTGGGAGAGGTCGTGGCGCAGTCGCTTGCGGACTGGTTTGCTGACGAGCATCATCGCTCCCTCCTCGATCGCTTGCTTGTGCACGTGAAAATAGAGAGTCAAAAGTCAAAAGTCAAAAGTCAAAGGTTGTCAGGTATGACCTTTGTACTCACGGGAACGCTTTCCACAATGAGCCGAGATGAAGCAAAAGCAAAAATTCGAGCATTGGATGGGGAAATAGTGGAAAGTGTTTCCTCAAAAACAAGCTACGTAGTTGCAGGAGAAAACCCGGGTTCAAAATATACGAAAGCAGAGTCTTTTAGCGTACCCGTTCTCTCTGAGCAGGAATTTTTGAAGCTACTCAAATAGCAGTGGCCCCCTCACTCTCTCTCACTCACTCTCTAAACACAGCAATTATCTGCTATAGCAGATAATTGCTGTGTTTAGAGAGTGAGTGTATACTATATACATAATAAGGTAATATAAAAATATGAATAAAAAAGTTCATAGGAGTGCGCTTCAAAAAAAAATCATCCTTCTTTTGTGGGGAGGTCTCGCACTTGGCTGTACAAGCAATCCAAATAAATATTTTAATGTTGTGCGTGAGATACACAAAGAATGGCAGGAAATTGACCGCAACTCTCTTCATCGTGCTATTCGTACTCTTTATGTCTCAAAACTCGTCGAAACAAAAGACAACCGCGACGGCACACTTACGCTCGTTCTATCAAAAGAAGGCAAGCGCCTTGCCCTCACCTATGATATTGAGAATATGGGTATAAAAGAACCAAGTCACTGGGACGGTAAATGGCGCATTGTGATGTTTGACGTACCCGAAAAGTTCAAAAAGACTCGTGAGGCACTCCGTATGCATTTTAAAAACATGGGATTTTACGAATTCCAAAAGTCGGTGTTTGTGCACCCGTACCACTGCGCGCGAGAGATTGAATACTTGATGGAGTTTTATCAGGCGCGGAAGTACGTTCGCTTTATTGTCGCGGGAGAGATCGATAACGCGGTGGATCTCAGGCGCCACTTCAGCCTCAATTAAAAAATAGAGTCTCCCCAAAAATAACAGCAATTATCTGCTATAGCAGATAATTGCTGTTGGGATGGGGAAGAAGAGATATCAATATCTCTAACAGCGAGGAATTACACAGCGGGAAGTAGACTTGACAAAATAGTGGATTTCGTGTATACTATCTACAGTTCTTTGATACCAATTGTGTTTGTTGTTGCGAATTGCGAACGTAGTCATAGCCAAAAGATGCTGATTTTTGTACTACAAAAATCATGTCGAAAGATTTTGAATAACGGAAGTTATGATGAAATTTTCGACATAAATTTGTCGGCGTTTCCTGGCTATGACTATGAACCACACTGGTTTATGGTTGCTTAGCGTAATCGAAAAAGGAGAAAACTGCTATGCAGAACACCTACAATAAACAGACTGCGAAGTTTCTTGCGATGGTCGCGCAAAATATGCCAGAGATGTCGGCAGATGTAATGCAAGGCTGGATTCAGAATCCGAAGGCTCTTAAAAAAGCTCTCACTATTCTCAGTCCGTTGGAAACCACTTCTCGTTTTGAGGTTTGGAAAACCATCCGCCTCGGCACCAGCCTCAAAACAGCCGACGACTTCCGCGCAGCCATCAAAATTGCAGGAATGTACATCGGCGACTGGGGCAACGACATTCTCAGCAAGCCTGTTTTTACAGCGAGCACTGAAGAAACAGAAATTGACCTCGTCGTGGTTTCCAACGCCGACCTCGGTTTCAGGGATGGAGCAGAGTTGAAAGACACCTATGCCCGTGCTTTGGAACTCGGCTTGGATCTTTGCCCTAATGAAGTTGGTCCACAATTGCGTCTGCAGTACACTGACCAACCGATTGGCGAATGGCTCCTTATTGCAATGGAACCCATAGTCGACTCGGACGGCAACCGCATTCTCTTCCACGTGGAGCGTCGCGATGGCGGCAGTCAGTACTTGTACGGCAGCCATGGCGATCCTGTCAATGTCTGGCATGCGGATGCACGGTTTGTGTTCCGTCGGCGCAAGTAGCCCTCTGGACTTTGAGTCTTAGGTCTTTTAGACCCTTGACCCTTTGTCCTAGACCCCGCACTTTGCGGGGTCTTTTTTATATAGTAAAGTAAAGATGGTAGTAGGTGAATATGTGGGAGATTATGGTTTCCCGCTACCGAATCCAGTATCCATACATCGAGAATATCTGCGATTAAGGTTTGGGATAGAGTGGTGTATGTAGAAACTTCAAAAAATAAATGAAGATACTTGGTGCAGAGTGCTAGCGCATTACGATGCGAAATACGATACAGCCCAGAGAGCATTCAAAGGGTGGAGGCATGGAAGGCACTCTGTATGTAATCGACTCGAACGGCAACCGCAAACTCTTCAACGTGAAGCGTAACGATGACGGCAGTCAGTACTTGAACGGCAACAATGGCAATCCTGACAATGTCTGGAATGCGGATGCACGGTTTGTGTTCCGTCGGCGCAACTCTTTTCATTTCTCCCCGGCTTTCGCTGGGGAGTTTTTTTCTGTCTGTCCGAGCCAACCACCGAGCATCCTTCCTACTTCATCAAGTGGAACCGAAAGTAACTCATATTTTTTTGTATCAAGAGAGCGTGTTTCCCAGAGGACAATAAGGAGTATTTTCAAAGTATCGAGTTTGCGGATAGCGGTGCGGAGATAGGGGATTTTATCTTGTTTCTGAGTAAATGATGCACTCGCCGACATTTCGATGAGTTCTATAAAAAGGGTGTCAATTTTGAGCGCTAAGGTGTAGCGGTGAGTTTTGGGAACGAGGTGGTAAATGCTGTACCAAAAAATGTAAACACTTTTTATCTTTTGCAAAACCGGGACTAGTGTCCCTTGCAAAATGCTGCGGGGGGGGTAGTGTTAGATGAATGGGTAGAATTGTTTGTAGTCATACATATAATGATATCATTTCTGTCGAGAATTTGCTTTCGGCATGGAGAGAATTTAAAAGAGGGAAGACACAGAGAAAAGATGTGCAGGAATTTGAAATGAGACTCATGGAAAATATTTTGTTGCTCCATCACGACCTCATGGAGAAGACCTATGTTCACGGCGGATACAAAGCGTTCACTATTTCCGACCCAAAACGAAGAGATATTCACAAGGCATCTGTGCGCGACAGGCTTCTTCATCATGCGATATACCGCGTACTCTACCCATTTTTTGACAAGACATTTATTATGGATTCGTACTCGTGCAGAAACGGAAAGGGGACACACAAAGCACTCAAGCGTTTTGAAACTTTTGGGAGAAAGGTGGGCAGAAATGATACCAAGACATGCTGGGTATTGAAATGCGATATACGAAAATTCTTTGCTTCAATCGATCAGCAAATCTTACTTTCTATTCTTAATGTATATATTAAGGATGAAAATATTAAATGGCTTCTCGAAAGAGTGGTGTTAAGTTTTGAGAGCACCGGAGGGTGGAAAGGACTACCGCTCGGCAATCTCACATCACAACTTTTGGTCAATATTTACATGAACGAGTTTGACCAATTTGTAAAACACAAGTTGAAAGCAAAATATTATATTCGCTATGCGGATGATTTTGTTTTTTTGCATGATGACAAAAAGTATCTTGAGAATTTGATTCCGCAGGTTTCGGAATTTTTAGAAACCACCCTTAAAATAACCCTTCACCCTAACAAATTGTTTCTCAAAACGTTTGCTTCAGGCGTAGATTTTTTGGGCTGGGTGCATTTTCCGAAACATCGGGTACTTCGAACAACAACAAAAAAGAGGATGTTTAGAAAACTTTCGCATATGGCGCGTGAAGAAATACTGATATCATACCGGGGGTTGCTGAGTCATGGGGATGCCTATGGACTCACAGAATCAATTAAGAGCAAATATAAATTTTAAAATGGCTAAAAATCGTGCTAGAATGGCGCATATGGCTATTGAACTAATAGATGTTGAACACCTTGCGGGGCTTGCTCGCATTGCGGTTTCGGACGAAGAAAAAAAGATTCTCCAGCACGATTTGGAGGAGATTTTATCTTATGTTTCGCAGGTAAAAGAGGTCACCGCAGAGATTCATACTCCAGAAGCAGGAGAACTTCGCAATGTGATGCGCGAGGATTCGAATCCACACGAAGGAGGGGTTTTTACAGAAGAGATTTTAAAACAGGCTCCATCTCGCGATGGGAATCGCATATCTGTAAAGAAGATACTTTAAGAACATTTGACAATTGACATGTAACATTTGACCCCATGACTCTAGATATTAAACAATTAACAATTAAAGAGGCTCACCAGTTACTCATTAGTAAAAAAATGAGCGTCCTTTGGCTTGTCGAAGCGGTGCTAAAAATTGTGGAGGACACACGCGACCTCAATGCTTACCTAGAAATTTTCCCAGACGTTCGCGAGCAAGCAGAAGTAGCTCAAAAGTTGATTGATAGCGGGAATGCGACACCAATGACCGGTATCCCCATTGCAATGAAGGATAATATTTTAATAAAAGGCAGGGTTGCAAGCGCGTCATCAAAGATGCTAGAAAATTACACGGCGACGTATGATGCGCATGTGACAAAGAAACTTCGCAATGCGGGAGCAGTATTCATTGGTCGCACCAATATGGACGAATTCGCGATGGGGGGCTCCACAGAAAACTCGGCATTTGGAGTGACAAAAAACCCCCACGACAAAACACGTGTGCCAGGCGGTTCATCAGGTGGCTCGGCATCAGCCCTCTCGGCTGGGGCGTGCCTTGGTGCGCTTGGTACAGATACTGGTGGTTCTATTCGTCAACCAGCGTCTTTTTGCGGAGTTGTTGGACTCAAGCCAACATACGGCAGTGTGTCACGCTCAGGACTTATGGCTATGGCGAGCTCTCTTGACCAAGCAGGCCCTTTTGCAAAGACTGTTGAGGATGCAGAAATTATTTTTGATTGTATCAAGGGGTATGATCCGATGGATAGTACATCGTATAAAGATGAGCTAATACCGAAAGAAATAAAGAAGCCAAAGGTCATTGGAGTACCAACTGAGTTTGTACACGCGAAGGGTGTGGATCCGCGTGTATTAAAAAACTTTAAGGAGTCTATTGAGAAAATGAAGAAAGCTGGGTATGAAGTGAAGGAAATTTCTCTGCCGTCGCTCGCGCACGGACTTTCTGTGTACTATATTTTAATGCCTGCAGAGGTTTCTTCAAATCTTGCGCGTTTTGATGGTGTGCGATATGGGTACCATACTGATGGAGCAAACCTTCTTGAAGATTATATGCGTTCGCGCGGTGAGGGGTTTGGTCGCGAGGTGCGCAGACGCATCCTCCTAGGCACGTACGTGCTTTCCTCGGGTTATTACGATGCTTATTATGGACGCGCGAGTGCTGTGCGCGAAATGCTTAAAAAGGATCTCGCAATGGCATTTGATGGTGTGGATATCATTGCAACTCCTACGACACCAACCCCTGCTTTTAAAATCGGCGAAAAGTCGTCCGACCCACTTCAAATGTACCTTGCAGATATTTTTACAGTACCGGTAAACATTGCAGGCGTGCCTGCCATTTCAATTCCATCTGGTTTTGTAGATGATGATGGCGCAAAGCTTCCTCTTGGCATCCAATTTATAGCGCCACATTTTAGAGAGCAAGCGCTATTTTCTGCAGGCAAGGACTTTGAAAAGGCGCGCGGATTTACTAATATTTAGCATATGGCAGAAAAAGCTCCATCATTAGCGCCGGCTCCAGATACAGCAATTCGCGATGTTGCTATCGTGCTAGGCATCGCGCTTTTTATTTACGTAAGCAAAAACATCACTCCAATCAATGCAGACACAATTTCGTCTGGAGAGGCGCCATCAGTCATTATGTCGTTTCTGCTCAGCAAGGTGCCGTTGGAAACAATTCAAAATTTTATCTTTTCTTTGCAAAATACACTCGTTGTGCTCGGAGTAGTATTTTTAGCAGGAGCTTTTTGGGCGACGTTAAAGATATGGGAGGTGCATCATATTATGCATGAAAAATATGAACCAATCCATTTGGAGGAGATTGCAGCAAAAGAAAAACTTTCTCAGTGGCAGGTGGTGCTTGACCACGTAAACTCTGAGAGCCCTGCCGAATGGAAAATAGCAATCCTTGAAGCTGATGACATACTTGGTGAAATTCTTGAAGACCAAGGGTATGTGGGAGAAACGGTAGCCGAGAAATTGAAAACAATGAGCCGCACAAAAATAGCTTCGTATGACGATATTTGGGAAGCTCACAAAGTAAGAAACGAGATTGCTCACGGTGGTGCCATTGATATGGACTTGTCAAAAAAGATGGCAAGAGATACCATCGCAAAGTTTGGCAATGCGTTTAAAGAGTTAGGGTACCTCTAAGTCCAAAAGTCGAAAGTTTAAAAGTTCGTAAAGTAGATAACAAATGACGGATTCAACTTGCATAATTTTGCATGGATGGTATAGTAGAACTTCACATAGCGGGGTAGAGAAGCGGTATCTCCAAAAGGGACCAATAGCGCGAATAACCTCAGGTTGTGATTCCATTATTGTTTATTGAGAAGCGGTGAGCGTTAAAATATAGCGGGGTAGAGAAGCGGTATCTCATCAGGCTCATAACCTGAAGACGCCCGTTCGATTCGGGCCCCCGCAACACGGAGTGTGAGGAGGGAGCAAGCAAAGTGTTTTGCTTGCGTCCCGAATCGAAAACCGTAGCCATGCCGATGCTCTGCGAGGTAGGCGAGGTGGGGTAGCGAGTACTTAGCGAATGAGCCGTAATCGGCGAAGTCGCTTAGTAACTCGTGACCGAAAGGGCCCCCGCAACACGATAGATTACAAAAATGCCGGCAATTGTCGGCATTTTTGTAATCGTCGTAATTGAGTTAAACTAAGTTAGTAAAAAATATTGTCTTTAAAAGCCGGTGTAGTTCAATGGTCAGAACGAGGGACTCATAAGCCCTAGACAGTGGTTCGATTCCACTCATCGGCACTGTTTATAAAACTTTGAAATTATACGATTTTATGTATAATAGACAGGTTCGCTTTAAAAAAGGTCTTTTTCTTGAGAGGAAGATGATGGTCTTCGAAAAATTCAAAAGGTTAAATAAAAATGCGGCTGTAGCTCAACGGTAGAGCACTCGCCTGTCACGCGAGAGGTCGTGGGGTCAGCACCCATCAGCCGCGCAAAATGAAACCCCGAAAGGGGTTTTAATTTTGCGCGGCTGAAGCAAGTGGACTGCTTCACTTGCGTTGGGTGCTGACGGGCGGAGCGGTGTTTTGCGAGTTCGCAAAACCGCGAGCCGGGGTAGCGAAATTTTCGAGTGACGGCGAGAAAATATTCGTGACCAAGACCATCAGCCGCGCAAAAATACAAAAAGCTACTGAACCTATCAAGATGGTTTGGGTAGCTTTTTTTGTATTTTGTGCTATAATCTTGACCGGTTTGTTCGTTGTTCAATAGAGAGAGGGGCTTTATGAGTTGTATGATTTGTTCGCAATGCGGTGGTTCAGGAAAAAGCGCCAGAAAAGGCAAAATAGAAAGAAAGACCTGCCCTCGGTGTAACGGCACTGGCAAATCGCCTGAACCAAATACGGAAAGAGAACTTGCAATGTTTTTGAATACTAAAAGAGGGCTTACAATAGCTCCAAGGATTCATAACGGAAGCAACACTGGCTCTTTTGAAATCTATAAATAATAAAAAGGAGTAACATAAGGTCCGATAACTCGGGCCTTTTCCATTAAAAATTTTAGATTGAAAGAATAGGTCAAATAGTGTATCGTGACGAAGTGCTGAAGTGCCGATGTATGCTGTTTTGGTAGGTCTGCAGGAACACTGCGGTTACCTGTACTGTGAGAATAAAATATAAGCCGGTGTAGCCGAATCAGCTGATTCGTGGCTCGGCCATAAACTTTGGTAGGTAAGCAGGAATATTGCAAATAGGCCGATGTAGCTCAGTTGGTAGAGTGCGTCCTTGGTAAGGACGAGGTCTCCGGTTCAATCCCGGACATCGGCTCAAATAAATGACTTTATGTCTACGGCCAAGACGCGAACCTACTGATTCGAAGTTGTTTATTTTGTGAGCCGATGTCCGGGATTGAACCAGGAAGGTGGTCGGGGAAGAATTAGTTTACGTCCAAGACGCGAACCTACTGATTCGCCCGTGGAGGAAAAAGTTAGAAACCGTGGGTTTCTAAAGCGGAGCGAGCCTGCGAGTGAGCAGTGAACTCCCGGACATTGGCTCCCGTATAAGTTAAAAGTTCGTAAGGTTTGTAAAGTTCATAAAGTAGATGCGAGTGAGTCCAACTTTCAACTTTATAAACTTTACAAACTTATATCATGCCGACCTAGCTCAACTGGTAGAGCAACGGTATCGTAAACCGTAGGTTCCGGGTTCAATTCCCGGGGTTGGCTCCCGATTTTCCTTTGGTCTCACCAGAGACTTTAGGAAAACGCAGTGCCCTAGATTTATCGTGGCCTCCAAAACAAAAATACCCAGCCTATTTAGATAAGCTGGGTATTTTTGTTATACTTGCTCCAATGACAAAAGAGGAAATGCAGGCGAAAATAACTAAGCTTGAAACCGAAATGGTGACGACAGACTTTTGGTCTGACAAAGTTCACGCGCAGGCAGTGATAAAAGAAATCGCTGAGCTCAAGGAAAAGATTGCGGGAGTTGGCAAGTACGACCGTGGAAATGCAGTAATGACTATTTTCTCCGGAGCGGGAGGGGACGATGCCGAGGATTTTTCCGGGATGCTTGTGCGTATGTACCTCAAGTTTTTTGAAAAGCAAAACTTTGAGGTGAAGTTTCTTCACGAAAATAAAAATGATCACGGGGGCTATCGCAATATCACACTAGAGATACACGGCAAGGGAGTTTATGGAATGCTAAAAAATGAGTCTGGCGTTCACAGGCTTGTGCGTATTTCGCCATTTAATGCAAAGAAACTTCGCCATACATCTTTTTCTATGGTTGAGGTTATTCCAGATTTCAGAGATGGCGGGAGCGACGAGATTGTTATTCCATCAGACGACATCAAGGTTGAGTTCAGCCGTTCGTCTGGCCCGGGCGGGCAGAATGTGAACAAGCGAGAGACCGCCGTGCGCGTGGTGCACATTCCCACTGGTATCGCGGTGCACGTAGAGACCGAGCGCTCTCAGGAACAGAACCGCGAAAAGGCCGTACAGATTTTGAAAGGCAAACTTTTTAAAAAACAAGACGATGAAAGAAAAGCGACAGAAAGCGGGATGTATATTTCAAAGACCACCGAGATAGAATGGGGAAACCAAATTCGCTCATATGTTTTACATCCATACAAAATGGTGAAGGATCATCGCACAAATACAGAGACTTCAAATGTTGAAGCGGTACTTGAAGACGGTGAGATTATGGAATTCATAGAAGCTGAAAAAGATCTCTAATATAAATTTCCCTCATCTGAAAAAATTTGGTAGAATTAATCAATGATTTATTTTGCCAATGTTTCAAAATCTTATCCCGATGGTACAAAGGCCCTAGACGAAGTAACGCTTTCAGTGAAGGACGGAGAATTTGTATCTATTGTGGGGCACTCTGGTGCTGGAAAGACGACGCTTGTGAAGCTTCTTTTAGGTGAAGATCGCCCAACAAGCGGGAGTGTGTCATTTGATTCTGTAAATCTCGCAAAAATAAAGGCGAAAAATATGCCAAAACTCCGTCGACGCATCGGTGTTATTTTTCAAGATTTTCGCCTTCTTCCTAATAAGACTGCTTATGAAAACGTGGCATTTGCAATGGAGGTTGCAGGGAAATCGGACGAAGAAATCGCTTCTGATGTGCCACATGTTCTTGAGCTAGTGGACCTCACAAAGAAAATGTGGAATTTCCCACGTCAGCTTTCTGGAGGGGAGCTCCAGCGTGTCGCCATTGCCCGCGCAATTGTAAACCACCCAGATCTTATTATAGCGGATGAACCGACTGGGAATCTTGACCCAATTAACACGTATGAAATAGTGCAAATTTTAAGGAAAATTAACGATATGGGAACGACAGTTATTTTGACTACACACAATAAGGGCGTCGTGGAGGCCCTAGGCAAGCGAGTCATAACAATGGATCATGGTAAAATTACCCGCGACGATTCTACAGGGAAGTACGCGTTGTAGCAGTAGCTACAAAATTCCAAATATCAAATTTTTAATTTTTAGACAATGCTCTAATTTAGAAATTTGAAATTAAACATTTGAAATTTTGATTGTGTGGCGCACTGGGTTTTGTAATTAAGAAATGGGTGGTATAATAACACAATCAACTATGTTCTGGACAAACACTAAACGAATTATAAAAGCAGGATTTATTAGTTTTTGGCGAAACGGCAGTGTTTCGCTTTCTGCTGTTTTTGTGATGATTGTGGCACTCTTTATGATTGCCTCAACACTACTCATTACTGCATTTCTAGGCACTGCTTTAAGAGATCTCCAAGACAAAATTGATATCAATATTTATGTAGACTCTAAAGCGAACGAGGATCAGATTATTAGTTTGCAAAAACAAATTGAAACTATTCCAGAGGTTGATAAAGTGACATATATTTCACGAGAAGACGCGTTGACATCGTTCCGTTCTCGCCACGAGAATGACCACCGCATCATTCAGGCTCTGGATGAGATAGGCGATAATCCTCTTCCGGCGGCCCTCGCAGTGAAGGCAAAGGAACCATCGCAATATCAAGGTATCGCAAACTTCCTATCAAACAAATCTGAGCTTTCTGAAGGTAGTATGCTCTCTATTATTAGCAAGGTAAACTACAATGATAATAAAGTTGCTATTGAACGTTTATCTAGATTAATTGCTGGTGTGAAAAAACTTGGCAGTATAATTACAGCGGTTATGATTGGTATTTCCATTTTGATTACGTTCAACACGATCCGACTCGCTATTTTTATTGCGCGCGACGAGATTGGCGTGATGCGACTCGTGGGCGGGAGCAACGAGTACGTTCGTGGACCTTTTGTTGTAGAGGGGATTTTATACGGACTTGTGGCGGCGTTTTTAACACTTATTTTATTTTACCCAATTACATATTGGCTCAAAAACACAACGCAGGTATTTTATGGGGGTGTAGATTTACTACAGTATTTTGTTGCAAACTTTGTTCAAATTTTCTTAGTTATCGTTTTGTCAGGCATCGCTCTCGGCGCTATATCTAGTTATTTAGCAGTAAGAAAATATTTAACGTCACGCTAAAAAAGATAACGAGCGAAGCGACATTAGATTTTTTACCCAGTTAAATGATTTCAAATTAGTATCCAAATTACATAAACATGACAAAATCACAGAGAGGCAGTAAAGAAGCATTTATGAAATTTAGTGAGAATTTGAAATCACGATTTGAGGACGCCCTCAAATCGTATTTAACTGGGTCATTGTTTTCTGATCCTCGCTTTGCTCGTCAAGAAAACATATGAAAAAAACACGCAAGTATATTTTTGTAGTAGGAGGCGTGATTTCTGGAGTCGGCAAAGGAGTAACTACTTCGTCTATAGGAAAGATCTTGCAGTCGCACGGCTACCACGTGACAGCGATGAAAATTGACCCGTATGTGAATGTAGACGCGGGAACAATGAACCCAACAGAGCATGGCGAGGTTTTTGTTTTAAGGGACGGAGACGAGACTGATCAGGATATGGGGAATTATGAGCGTTTTCTAGGTACGTCGCTTTCTCGCGATAACTATATGACAACAGGTCGTGTATACTTGTCGGTTATAGAAAAAGAGCGGGCCCTTGCATACAAAGGTAAATGCGTGCAAGTGGTACCACATATTCCATATGAAGTTATTGATCGCATCAACCACGCAGTAGACAAGGCTGGAGCGGAGATAGTGGTCATTGAGGTCGGTGGCACAGTGGGTGAATATGAAAATATTCTTTTTCTTGAGACAGCAAGAATGCTCAAGATAAAAAATCCTGACGATGTGCTTTTTGCAATAGTGTCGTATCTTCCAACACCAAGCACTGTGGGCGAAATGAAGACAAAACCAACTCAACATGCTGTGCGCGCCCTAAACAGCACCGGCATTCAGCCGGATTTTATTATTGCGCGAAGCGACATAGCTTTAGATGAAAAACGCAAAGAGAAGCTTGCCCTGTTTTGTAATGTCCTGCCTGAAAGTGTTATCTCTGCGCCTGATGTGGACAGCATTTACGAGGTACCGGGCAATTTTGAGAAAGACAAACTCGGCGATAAGATTTTAAAACGATTGAAGTTGAAGTCACGTGGCACTTCAGAAGCATGGCGAGAGTGGGAAGGATTTGTTCGTAAGGCGCGCAATGTAAAAGGCGATGTTCGGATTGCCGTCGTGGGAAAATATTTTGATACTGGCGACTATGTTCTTGCAGATTCGTACCTCTCTGTTATTGAAGCGCTAAAGTATTCAGCAATCGCACAAGGTAAAAAAGCAAAACTCGTATGGCTGTCTTCCTCCTCCTTTGAGGGTAAGAACCCGCCATTGGCAGAGCTTATTGGTTTTGATGGGATCCTTGTGCCAGGTGGTTTTGGTTCGCGCGGTGTCGAGGGTAAGCTTAACGTAATCCGTTTTGCGCGTGAGCACAAGATCCCATATTTTGGAATTTGTTATGGTATGCAACTTGCTGTCATTGAGTATGCGAGAAATGTCCTCGGTTTCAAAGACGCGACATCGCGTGAAATTAATCCAAAATCAAAGCATCTCATAATAGACATTATGGATGGACAAAAAGAAAATATGGAGAAAGGGAATATGGGCGGTAGTATGCGTCTCGGCGCGTACCCTGCCGTACTTGAAAAAGGAAGCATTGCGCGCACCGCATACGGGAAAGACAAAATAGTTGAGCGTCATCGCCATCGTTTTGAGGTGAACCCAGAGTATGTTGGCGCTCTTGAGAAGAATGGATTGGTTTTTTCTGGAAAATCGCCAGACGGAAAACTTATGGAGATTGCCGAACTCCCAACAAATGTACACCCATTTTTTCTCGGCACGCAGTTTCACCCCGAGTTCGAAGCGCTCCCGCTAAAGCCGCATCCAATCTTTAGCGCGTTCATCAAGGCAGCTATCACGAGAAATAAAAAAGGAAAGTAAATCATGATAGATAAATACACAGCAGTGTGGGTGTCGCATTCCTCAATGGGGGATTTTATAAAATGCCCTCGTTCTTACTACCTGCATAATATGTACAAGGACCCTCGTACTGGCCACAAGGTTTCTATTGTAAATCCGCACATGTCGCTAGGTGTCGCTGTGCACGAAGTGTTAGAAGGTCTTGCTGATTTTCCTGCAGACAAACGCATGGAGAGAGACTTACTCGCGCTCTATGAAGCAGGTTGGAAAAAAGTTTCCGGCAAGAAAGGTGGATTTACGAGCGATGAAGAGGAGGCAGATTTTAAAAAGCGCGGTACTGTGATGCTCGAAAAAGTCGCGCGCGACCCGCGCTTCCTCGTAAACAAATGCATCAAGCTCCCGCAAGACAAAATGCCATGCAACTTTTATTTGAGCGAAGATCACAATATTATTTTAAACGGCCTCGTGGACTGGATAGAATATTTACCCGAAACGGACTCTCTCCATATTGTGGATTTTAAAACAGGCAAACGGGAGGAGACAGAAAGCTCGCTCCAGCTCCCGATTTATTTGCTTCTTTGTGAAGCACTTCATAAAAAAAGAAAGGTTACTAAAGCAAGCTATTGGTATTTGGAGAGCGACAAAATGATAGAAAAGGAACTTCCAAATATTGATACAGCGCGACAAAGTGTTCTGACTATAGCTTTGAAAATAAAAGAGGCCCGCGACGTTTCAAAAAGGGTTGGAGTGGAAGAAGCATTTGTTTGTCCTATGGGCGCGTATAGCAGAGAAACAAAAGATGGTGGGTGTATGAATTGCCGTCCGTACGAGTTTATTATTAACAATGATGATAGAGTAGAATCTGTCGGAGTCGGTGGCTTTAGTCAGGATATGTATATATTGAAAAAGTAGGTCTTTTTTGCTACTATCCGTGAGTGTAAGTTTTTGCGGGTTGGTGTAATGGTAGCACGTCGCCCTCTGGAGGCGAAAATTGGGGTTCGAGCCCCTGACCCGCAGCCAAGTTTCAGAATTCGTTTTTTCGCCAAAATTCGGAGCGTCGCAAAGCGACGCGACTGGGGTTTCCGCCAGAATTCGCCAAGGGTTTTTGAAATCCAAAAGAAGCGAGCGGGACGCGAGGCGGGGGTTCGAGCCAATCTTTTTAAGAAAATCTCTTTTGGCTTCGAGATTTTCTTCGGAAGCGATAATTATGGCTTGATTACTGTCTAAAATGAATTGACGAGAAAGTTCGAGCCAGCGATTGCCTTTTCGTTCAAAATCTTTCAATTTTTCTGAAAAATCAATTTTTTGGTTGAGGAGCTTTTGCTTCTTCGCGATATATTCCTCGCTCGTAATGGTACTGTCCAAATGAGCGTCAAGAAGCCTGTCTAGCGTCTCCTCAACACTTTTGATTTGATTTTTCAGATTTTGAACGAAAAGGGCGTCAGAGTGGAAACTGCTCGCTTGCTCCTTGTCCAGTTCGGCGAGCATGAATTCTTTCCACTCTGATGGCAAAGAAACTTTTTTGATAATATCATTTGCTTGTTCGGCGAGGAATTCTTCGCGGATATATTTTTGTGTGCAGACACCTTTCTTTTTGGTACAGCGGTAATAGGTATGACCTTTCTGCACTTCGCTTGTGATACCACAACCGCATTCTTCACACAAAAATATTCCGCGAAAAACATGCTTGTTAATTCCTCGCTTCATCGGGTGGGCATTCCTCGCCGATACTTCCGCGCACTTATCAAAAAGTTTCTTTGAAATCGCTGGCTCGTGCTTTCCTTGGTAAAGTTCTTTGTTGAAAAGAAACATTCCGTAGTAGAAAGGATTTTTCAATATCATTTGCGTGTTTGAAACGGTAAGAACTTTACCATTTTTAGACACCAAGCCTTTTTGGGCGAGCAAATTCCTTGTATCTTTCAGAGAATAATTTCCCGTAGCGTAGACTTCGAACATTTTCCTGACGAGGCGAAATCTTTCAGGGTCGGGAATAATTTTCTTGTTTAACTTGTCATTCAAATATCCCGTCGGAGCTTGACCACTTTGTTCGCCTCGTCTGACTTTTTGTCGAAGTCCGCGCTTCACATTCTCTGAAAGATTATCTACATAGTATTTGCTCTGCCCAAAAGCAATATTTAACATAAACTTACCTTGTGGCGTAGCGTCGAACCAAAACGTCGGGAATTTTAGCTCTTTAATTTTACCGAGGTCGCACAGATAGATTATCTTTCCGCCATCAATACTATTTCTCGCCAATCTATCGGGGTGCCAAGCTAAAATCCCCGACGCTGTGCCTTTTTCTATGAGCGAGAGCATATTGTTGAAAATAGGTCTGCCCGGCTCCTTAGCGGTTTGTGATTCAACAAAAGTTTCAACAATCTCCAGCCGCTCTCGCTCTGCAAATTCTTTCAACTCGTCAATCTGCGACTCAATACTCAAAATCTGACGATCTGGTTCGTCGGTCGATTTACGCGCGTAGAGAAAGAATTTGTTCATAGAAAAAGGTTTATGTTAAATATTGATAATTATCGCTTCCAGATTGGCTCGCAAAACGAAGTTTTGAATGATGTACTCATCATAAACCCCCGCCTCGCGTCCCGCTCGCTCTTTTTGGATTTCAAAAACCCTTGGCGAATTCTCTCGGAAACCCCCGTCGCGTCGCTTTGCGACGCTCCGCATTTTAGCGAAAAAACGAATTCTGAAACTTGGCTGTGTCTCCTGAACAAAATCCGAACTTTTTACCAAAACAATCCAACTGCTGACTAATCGCACGCGACCCAGTAGGTCATTCTGCTGAATGAGGAGCGCGTAGTGGCTCTAAACCTCTCCGTACGCTCCGATTAAGTGGTGGAGCGAGACAATGCGCCTCGGACACGCTCGCGGACTCGCGTGTGCAAAAACCAAAAAATTTCCTTGCATTTTTCCTGCGTCTCCTCCCCCCACCCCTCCACCGCGAAGCGGAAAAAGAAATGGAAAGGAATTTTTTGGTTTTGCTTCGCCGTTTCAGCCTCCAAAAAGAGCAATCTCATTTTAACATTTTTGTTTGCTCTTTTCTCCACCCTCACGGCGACCGAGGCGCACCCATATCCGCATTCTGTGGTAGCTCTAACCTCCGCGAAACACACAACCGCCTACGCATAGCCCGCTCGCTTCGCTCGCACTGGCTGCTTCGGCGTTGTGTACGTTCGCTTAGTGACTTCGATAGAGTTTAGTGATGACTCTAAAGAATTATGGATTGTGCATTGGCACAAACAAATCTGTATGTGCTTGCCCCGCCCGCCCAATGCGCGCACAACAATCCCCGCCGTTTTTAGGAGATATTATAAAACGGCGGAGTTTGCTCCCCTTGACTCCTTATTTTGCTTATAATACAATATCTGTGTAGAAATACATACTTTTGTATAGATTACTACACACATCATGAAAACACCCAAAACCCTGAAAAGCAGGCAAATTATAGGTCTTTTATCAAAACATGCACCCAACGGGTTGCTTGATATTGAAACAGCCTCAAAAGCACTCCAAATAGAACCCAAGAAAGTCTCTGTGAGACTTTCTGCTCTTTCCAAGCGTGGTTGGATACAAAGGGTAAAGCGAGGTTTGTATTATATCTTGCCACTTGAAGCAAAACCTGGGCAAGAAACTATGATGGACGATCCGTTCATTCTTGCTAACCAATTGTTTAAAGAATATTACATTGGTGGATGGAGTGCAGCTGAATATTGGGCACTCACTGATCAAATATTCAATTCAGTTTTTGTTGTCACGACTGAAAATCTGCGCGCAAAAACAATTAGTCTTTTCGGCTATACATTTAATATTTTACGAGTAGCTAGTATTGATAATGCTGGATTAAAAAAGGTCTGGAGGAAAAATATTCAAATACAAATTTCAACAGCAGAAAGAATGATTGCAGATTCATTACGCAACCCTTCAATGTGTGGTGGCATACGAACACTTGCTTCTATTATTTCAGAATACGATAAGAAAACAGATAAAAATTACGATGTTCTTATTGAAATAATAAAAAAAGTCGGTAATGGAGCAACATGGAAAAGATTGGGTTATATTTTTGAGGAGTTAAAACTAAATGATTATGTGTCAAAAATTGCAGAGAAAGAAATTTCGTCTGGAATTGTAAAACTTGACCCATCAATTGTATCTCGTGGTGATTTTATAAAAAAATGGGGTCTGTGGGTCAACGCTTCTCTAAAACATGATTAGTAAACAGGACATTCTTGACCGTGCGACACAATGGCAACTGCAACCACAGGTGGTTGAAAAAGATTATGTACTTGGGTGGTTGCTTGCTGGTTTAAGTAAACACCCCGAAACCAGTAAGCACTGGGTATTCAAAGGAGGTACATGTATAAAGAAATGTTATCTAGAAACCTACAGATTTTCTGAGGACCTTGATTTTTCGTTACTCCCAGATGCCCCATCATACGATTCTGAAACTTTGAAAAAAATCCTTACCGAAGTCACTATCAGTACTCATGACGAAAGTGGTATCGATTTTCCAGAAGAAGCAAGGGTTGATGAAAGAAAAAATAAACAAGGCGGTATAACTTTCGAAGGACGAGTCTACTATCGAGGACCTCTCGGTGCGCCAACTTCTGCACGAGTAAAATTTGATATAACAAGACACGAGCCAATTGTTGACACTCCCGAGATACGCCCGATACTCCATTCATACCCAGACACTCTCAATGTTGCAGGTGTACAATCCTATTCGTTACATGAGCTACTCGCTGAAAAAACAAGAGCCCTTTATGAAAGAACAAGACCGAGAGATTTATATGATGTCGTATACATGCTGGAAAATCATGCTTCATTAGTTACCCCTGATTTTTTAAGAGATCTATTTAATAAAAAATGTTCTATAAAATCAGTTTCGCTTGGTTCAAGTGATGAACTTATTCAAGTAGTACTCAAATCTGATGAGTTAAGATCGGAGTGGGCGAATATGCTCGCACATCAATTACCATCGCTTCCACCACTTGATGATCTTCTAAAAAGACTGCCACCTTTACTTGGCTGGCTTGATAAGGTTGCACAGATTGTTTCTAAAGCACCACTACAAACAGCAGTTTCTGGAGGATCGTCTTCACAACACTCGGTTAATTTATCGAGCGGACTATACTACTCAAATGCACATTTACCTCTCGAACGAATACGCTTTGCCGCAGCGAACAGATTATTGCTTTCTTACGTTTATAATGGAAAAGAGAGAAGGGCGGAACCTTATTCACTTCGTGAGTCAAAAGATGGTGTGATTCTCTTGTATGCATGGGATGGCGGTCCAACAATAAAAGCTTTTAAGGTAAGTGAAATGCAGAATGTAAGTGCTACAAGCGAAGCATTTAATCCTCGTTATCAGATAGAAATAACTGATGTAGGTTCGAATGATATTCGTCCCGTGAGTGCTGGGCGAAGAGCGCATGTTAACGACTACTCTTTTTCTACGAACAGATACGCATCACCCAAAACAAGAAGTTTAACACCAAAAGTTCGAAGAAGTTATATTGGTGGTCAAAAATATGTTTTTCAATGTTCATCTTGTGGAAAAAAGCTCACAAAAAGCACAAACGACTCCACTCTGAGGAAACATAAGTATCCAGGGGGATATTCTGATTGTTCAGGTAGGCGAGGTTACTTATTGGAAATTAAATAACAACAATCACCGTCGTTTTTAGGAGATATTAGAAATAGGGGGACTTTTTCCTTACTTCTTCAATTGCAATTTTCCTCCAATGCTTTCAATCGACAAGTTTGTTTCTAAATCGTCCAATTGATTAAGAGTAAGTCCAACTATGCTTTCGCTAGCGAAAGCCCAATTTAACAATTGGGCAGATATTGTTTTAAACTTATCCTGTACCCTCAAATGTGCTCGTCCTTCCTCTCCGTCTGACTCTCTTTTGAGATGAAGAACGATCGAATTTTCATTTTTGGTTTTGTCCACAATCTGGCAATTTTCTCTGTCTAAGAAAATTGCCGTTCCGCCAATTGATTGCGTAAGACCAGTAGATTTAAATAATTCTCGTACTCTCATAATTTATACATTATTCTCAAAAACAAAAACATTATTTTGGAGCAAAAAATCAACCGCGTAGTTTTGAATTTCACTGCCGAGTAATTCTTCTGGCGCTAATTTATCAAGAGTAGA
Organism: Minisyncoccia bacterium; assembly: GCA_049294435.1. Lineage (GTDB taxonomy): Bacteria > Patescibacteriota > Minisyncoccia > Phycocordibacterales > UBA1550 > UBA1550. The sequence goes on along the minus strand of JBAQCU010000038.1, from coordinate 1,765 downwards.
GGGATTTTTTGCTTTTTGAGAAAGATGTTGTTTGAGAGTTTTGTTTACCTCAACATCAAATTTTAAATCAGTGTTTTTTAAGAAAAAGGCAGTCGCTTCGTGGAAAGCTCTGTCACGTATCTCCTTTTCCATTTTGCTAACTTCAGAACCCTCTTTGTATCCTTTTTTAATATCGCCTAAAAAGCCCTTGGGACTTTTATCTTTTCCTAAGATAGACGGATACTTGTCATGTTTAACCAAAATCGCGTTAGCGATTTTCTTTCCTTGTTCTTCGGCAAAATTTTCTATGTCTATTTTCATAAAGTTTTAATATTCCACTTCAAAATTCAAAGTAGAGAAAGAAACATGCGCGAGTGCATTACCATACCCCAATGACCTGTCACTAGCACTTCCTCTCCATATCTCCATAAATTCTTTCGGGCTTTTATCATCATTAAAAGAAACGGGCACCTTGATTTTTACATCTTCGTCTCTTACTCCTCCAGGCTTAGATAAAACACCTTTTGTCTCAAGCTCTACAACCTCAATAAGAGGCGGGGTAAGCAATATCAAATTTTTGTGAGCTTTAAGTCCTAAGCAACCCCGCCACATATCCCACGAAAGAACTCCGATTTTTGCTTCTTTTTGTGCAATATATTTAATATCTTCTTTCGCATTTTCTAAAAAATCAATACCGCCAATATTTTGAGATATGACCCCTTTGTTCCTGTGAAAGTATGCATTACTGATTTGACCAATAGGCAACATATCAATTATATATATTTGAGTTACCGCGTCTTTCCAAGCCCCAAACTCTTCTCGTTTGATTTTATCAATATCTTCAAATTTACCGCCAGCTTTTAGCCATTCCCCAATCGCGGTGATATTAAATGCTATTTCTATCTCAATGACCCGTCTATCTTTTTTAGTGTTGAACATAGTTTTGATATTAGCTAGTAAAATAATCCATTGATTTTTTGTAGAGTTTGGCAAACTCTGCTAATTCTACCGCATCAACTCCGCGCTCGCCCCGCTCTATCTTGGAAATATACGCTTGGGGTTTTTTCAATAGTTTTCCTGCCTCTACTTGCGTTAAACCTGCCTCTTGGCGAGCGGAACGGAGTTTTGCGGTGAGTTTTTGATATTTTGCTTGGTATTTCTTCGACATATAGATATTAACATAATATAGTCGAAAGTGGAATATACCATTTTAGATTATTGTGATAAACTAGATTTATGGAAACGGCGAAGCAAAACCAAAAATTTCCTTTCCATTTCTTTTTCCGCGTCGCGGTGGAGGGGTGGGGGGAGGAGACGCGAGAAAAATGTAAGGAAATTTTTTGGTTTTTGCACACGCGAGTCCGCGAGCGTGTCCGAGGCGCATTGTATCGCTTCCCCACGCAATCGGAGCGTACGGAGAGGTTTAGAGCCACCACGCGCTCCGCGCGTGCGATTAGTCAGCAGTCGGATTGTTTTGGAAAAAAGTTCGGATTTTGTTCAAGAGACACAGCTGATTTAGCGAAATCATGTCGCGCACCGTCCATTGAGGCGCGACCAGTGTTTCAGAATTCGTTTTTTCGCCCAAATGCGGAGCTATGCCTCGCGACGCGACGGGGGTTTCGGGCCTACCAGAGCGAGTTACAAATCAAAGCTAGTTATTTTGAATTACGAAACTACTTATAATTCTGTCTTTGCGAGCGCGAAGCGCGTGGCAATCCAGGACAAACACATAGATTGCCACGTCTGAGTACCGACTCGCAATGACAGAAATAGAGTTTCGTAATTC
>JBAQCU010000037.1:0-12135 GCA_049294435.1 Minisyncoccia bacterium | reverse complement strand
GTTATTGACTACTTGAGGCTCGCCTACCCAGAAAGACTTTTCAATTTTGTTGAGGTCGATAAATACACGGGCCCAGGTAGTGGACCTGGGTATTCGCTCCTTGCATGTAAAAAATATTTGGATTGCCCGTTTATTTTTTCTACTGCAGACACGATTGTGCTTGAAGATGTGCCACCACCAGAAGAGAACTGGATTGGGGTTGCTCCTGTGCGTGAAACAGAGGCTTATTGCACCATAAAAATGAAAAATAATCTCATCTATCAACTTGACACAAAGATTAAGACAGATAATAAATTCGCCTTTATTGGCTTGGCTGGTATTCATGATTACAAAGAGTTTTTTTCCGCTCTTGAGCAAAACAGAGAACTTCGTGACAATGAACTACAAATGACGGATGGACTGAAGGGGCTTCTCGAGAAAAGATTAGTGCCTATTGGATTTACTTGGTTTGACACCGGTTCCAATTCAAAATACGATGAAACAAATAAAAATTTTTCCGGCGAGGAGAGGAAATTTAATTTTAGTAAAGAAGATGAATTTTTGTATTTTGTAAATAATCGTGTGATTAAGTTTTTTTCTGATAAAACTGTTGCTGAAAAAAGAAATTACAGGGCAAACAATTCACTATTGGGTTTGACACCTGTTATCGAAGGGTACAGAAATAATTTTTATTCGTATGTTCTAGTTGACGCACAAACTGTCTATAGCGTTCTGGATCCTAAAATTGCAACGGAGTTTCTTTCATGGGCAAAAAAATATTTGTGGAAGGAAATGAGTTTATCAGGTAAGGATAAAGATAAGTTTATTAAAGCTTGCTATGATTTTTATTGCACAAAGACAAAAAAACGTTTACAAATGTTTTATAGCAAAATAGGTACAACTGAGGAGAGCAGGTTTATTAATGGGATGGAAATACCGACAACAGATGAACTTTTAAGTAAAATTGATTGGGATTACATAACAAATGGTATCCCGGCTAATTTTCATGGCGATTTACAGTTTGATAATGTCCTTATTCCCAAAAACCCTCGTTCAGATAAAGAGAAATTTTTACTAATCGATTGGAGGCATGAGTTCGGTGGGCTCACTGATTTTGGGGATTTGTATTATGATCTAGCAAAACTGTATGGAGGTATGATTTTGTCATACCCGTTAATTAAAGATGGGATGTTTTCTTCTAGCATTTGTGATAGTAACGCATGCTATAATTTTTTCGTTAAAAGTGATTTATTAGAGGTGAAAGAGCATTATGAGCAGTTTTTACGTGACAATAACTTTGATGTTAAAAAAGTAAATATCCTTACATCATTAATTTTTCTTAATATGGCCCCACTTCATAACGCTCCGTTTGATACATTACTACATAGCCTAGGAAGGAATATGCTTAATAAATCTCTGAAATAGTGGTAGAATATCACAATTATGATACCTGTTAAAAACAATAAAAATATAGTTGCCTTAGCGCTTGGGCCAATGAGTCCAGAGGTTGTAGAGGCAGTGTTTAGGTATTCCCATTTTAACCGCAAGCCGTTGATGCTTATTGCTTCTAAAAATCAGGTAGATTACTCTGGTGGATATGTAAACAACTGGACGACTAAAGAATATATGGAGTTTGTGGGCGAAATGAGGAAGCAAAATCCGAACGCTGAGGTTAAAATCTGCCGAGACCATTGTGGGCCTGGTTTTAATGGCAATTATGATATTAAAGATACATACTCGACAATCGAGGATGATATTAAAAATGGCTTTGACTTAATCCATATTGATTTTTGTCATTTTAAAGGAACAAATAATGAAAGATTGGAAGCAACCAAGAAAGCAATTTTACATTGCATGGATTTAAAACCAACTATACAAATAGAAATTGGGACTGATGAAAATACTGGGACAAATTATAGTCTTCCAAATATTGCAGAATGGGAAAGGGAGATCGATTTTTTTAAGAGTTTCTGTGATCCAGAATTTTATGTGGTTCAGACTGGTACCGTAATTAAAGAAATTAACCAGGCCGGGTCATTTAATAAGCCGTTTGTTGAGAATGTATCAAGAATGTTAAAAAGCAAAGGTCTCAAATTAAAAGAGCACAACGCAGACTATCTTACTAAGGACGAAATTAAGTTGAGGGGTGGAATTGTAGATGCTGTAAATATCGCTCCACAGCTCGGCGTTATTCAAACACAAATTGTCATAACAAAATGTCTTGTTTATGGAATACCGGTAGATGATTTCCTTGAAGAAGTTTACCAGGGTGGTAAGTGGAAAAAATGGATGAATAAAAATACACCCGACAATAAAATGTTGTGTTCCATTATTGCTGGTCATTATCATTTTGCTAAGCCAGCATATATCGCTCTTATGGACGAACTTTCAAAACGTGAGGATATAAAGGAAACCATTATTAATGGTATGCTAGATGTAATCGGCCACTATGTTAAAGAATAAAACCATACTTATAACTGGGTCTTCTCGTGGAATTGGAGCAGCTACTGCTATTTTGGCAAAGAAATATGGAGCTAATGTAATCTTGCACGGCAGAACAGAATCAAAAGAGCTTAAAAAATTAGCAAATAAAATAGGATGTCCGTATTTTTTTTGTGATATAAGTGATGAAAAAGCCGTACAAAATGAAGTTAGTAAGTTTAAAAAAATAGACGTTTTAGTGAACAGTGCTGGTATTAACCCATCAAAAACTTTTATGCAATTGACCAGTCAAGACTGGGAGCAAGTTTTTAAAGTAAATGTTATGGGGACGGTTAATTTTTCAAAAGCCATTCTTCCTGAAATGATTAAGAGAAATTCTGGGACAATAGTAAATATCGCATCAGTCAAAGGATTTTTAAATGTATCAGGAAAACCAGCTTACGCAGCATCAAAGGCAGCGGTTATGAGAATAACTTCTAGCATGGCAGAAGAGTTTGCTCCTCATAATGTTAGAGTAAATGCTGTCGCTCCAGGCTTTACTGAAACAAAAATGACAGAGGAGACACTTTCTCCAAAAATTAAATCACAAATTGATAGAATTCCACTTAAGAGAATGGCAAAGCCAAATGAGATTGCAGAAGTGATTTTATTTCTTTCTGGTGATAAGAGCAGTTACATGACTGGGCAGACTTTATTGGTAGACGGCGGTTATAATATTAGTAATTAATTAATAAGTATATTATGGGAAAAAAGACATGGGTACAATCTGAAAAAGAAGTAAAAACAGTAACCAAACCGTGGGGAAACGCTAACATTGGAGGGGTAGAAAATGTTGGAGAACTTTGGTTAAATTATAATTCTGGTGAAGAAGTTGGAGAGAAAGAAAAGAGGTATGTCCTTAAAAAGCTGTATATTAAATCTGGTACAAAAACTAGTTTCCAATATCATGTTAACAAACTTGAATCGAATCATTTAATTAGTGGCACAGCAGAAGCCTGGCAGGAAAATGAGGCTGGGGAGATAGAAAAAAGTCTTTTTGAAGCAGGAGATTCTTGGACTATTCCATGCGGAAGAAAACATCGAATAGTAGCTTTGACTGATATGGTGATGTTAGAAGCTTCTACTCCTGAAGTTGATGATGTTGTTCGTATAGCAGATGAGACAGATCGTCCAAGTGGCAGAATTGAAGGTGAACATTCTAAAAAATAAAAGTACGGTAAATGAAAAAACTTTCTACGTTTGATGAAAGAACAAAAAGCTTGCTTACTGGCAAGGATAATTTGGAGCACTTGTATACTTTCAAGGATTTTCCTGTGTTTATGGGTTGTGTTGATTCTCCAAAGGATGAGGACATTGTAGCTGATATGGTTTGGGATATTTGTAAAGATACTGGGTTGATTCAGCTACAAAAATTGATCCCACTGGAAATTTTATATAAGAACCAGCACAATGATGGCACTGGGAAAATTTGGGGAGAACACTACAAGGCATTTGCTGAATTTATACATACATATAAACCTAAAAATCTTTTAGAAATAGGTGGTGCTCATGATCAGATAGCTCGAAATTATAGAACACTAGATCCAGAAATTAATTGGACAATTGTCGAGCCAAATCCAGAGCACATAGAAGATCCAAAAATTAAAGTTATCAAAAATTGGTTTGATGACAAGTTTATCATTGATGGTCATTTTGACACCATCATTCATTCTCATACATTTGAGCACACATACGATCCAGTTGTATTTATTGAGCACATATCTAAGTTTATGAAGAAGGGAGACAGACACATATTCACATTCCCGAACCTTCTTCCAATGCTTAAACATAATTGGACTAACTGTCTAAACTTTGAGCACACTGTTTTCTTAACAGAAGATTTTACTGAGTACATTCTTAAGAAATTCGGGTTTGTTATTTTGGAGAAGAAATATTATGGAGACCCACATAGTATTTTTTATGCAACAGAAAAAAAAGAGACATCTTCTACATTATCTCCGATGGAGAATAAATATAAAGAATATAAAAGTATCTTTATGGGGTACATTAACTATCATCTTGATATGATAAAAGAGCTTAACACTTTAACAGAATCCTCAGACAAGCCTGTATACTTATTCGGAGCGCATATTTTTTCCCAGACGTTAATACAATTTGGTCTAAAAACAGACAAAGTAGTTTCTATTTTGGATAATAGTCCAATGAAACAAGGAAAGAGATTGTATGGGACAAGGTTTATGATCGACTCCCCAAAAATCTTAAAAGATAAAGGTTCAGTTAATGTGATATTAAAAGCAGGAGGGTATAATGCAGAGATTAAAAAAGATATACTTGAAAACATTAACAGTGAAGTGACCTTCTGGTAAAAATTATGACAACTTTAACTATTTTTGCCAATTTTTATATAAACGATGAGGAAAGACTCTTGAGAATGAAAGATTCCTTTGTATCATTTAAGGATATTCATGCAGAAAAGTGGGTAGTAAATATTAGGGGTAGATTTAAGGAAGAAGCCATGTTTTTTCTAAAAAAGTATTTGAACGAAAAATTAATTTCCTATTCTCTGGAAAGTAAAAAGGGATGGTTTCATGACACAAAACAAATGCTCAAGGATATTGAATCCGATTACGTTTTTTTATGGTTAGAAGACCACATAAACATGATAGATGTTAGAAAGTATCAGGAGATTTTGGATGAGATGGAACAATGCAACTCAGAATATCTTCATTACTCTTTTTTTCGCTCAGAAGATTTTGGTACACCATCTGAAATATATAAAAACATAGAGAAGACTGAGTTAAAAAATACTTATACATTTGTCTTAGATAAAGAAAAAAATCGATTAGTTCGGGGGAGTTACGTGATAAGCATACTCGGATTTTTTTCAAAGGAACTTTTTAAAAAAATAATTACAAGACCACCACTATTGAGATGGTATCCCAAGCAAACACCTCTTGATTTTGAGAAAGGGGACGGTGAACCAGATTGGCTTCCGTTAAACTATGCAATATCAAAATATGAACTTTTTGCTTGTATAGACGATGGCGACTCCTCTCTACAGGCACGTGGACTATACCCTAAGAGAGTTATACGTCCAAATCATAAACCCATAGTTGTGCAAGATGCGGAATGGAGAATATTTTTCAGGACAAAGATAAAGAAATATATACCTGCTCTACTATATGAAAAAACAATTCGACGAATAGTCATTTTCTTCCGAAGACTCAAAAGACATCTGGAATTGGTAAGTAAAGGAATGTAGTATATTAAAATATCTCATTTATAAGATAATCATTATGATCATAAGTAAATTATTAGATAATTTATATAGAATATATAGAATAATAGGAAGGCTATTAATAAAGTATTCTTTAAACCCTCGGCCATCAAGTTCTCCATATGTAACAGGAGATGGTTTTCGTAATTTCGCAGATTATATTTACGATAATTTGAAAAAAGATTTTGATGTAAATAAGGTGAAAGAAAAAGATGTTATTTTTGTTGGTGATAGTAATATAAAAAAGTTCCTTGGAGAGATTCATCCAAAAATAAAATCATCTTATATTTTAGTTACTCATAATGGAGATGAGATGATTGATAAAGAAGCTGTTAATATGATGGATGGTAAAATTTTAAAATGGTATGGAATAAATGTTTTGGTGTCTAATCCTAAAGTAATTCCAATTCCTCTTGGGATAGAGAATAAGCATTATTATGTTTTAGGAATAACTTCTATCTTTGATAGAGTTATAAAGAAAAGTATCATTAAGATAAACCGTATTTTTTATGGATTTACGGTATTAAATAACGTAATGGAGAGACAGCAAGCTTTGGATGTCCTTAAAGTGAACAATTTGTCTGACACCTATAAAAAATGGATGAATTTTTATCAATACTTACATATGCTTGCAACTTATAAGTTTGTTGCATCTCCTCCTGGGTCTTGTGTAGAAGGTCACAGAACATGGGATACTTTGTGCATTGGCTCTGTCCCGATAGTAAAAAATTCAATCACTATGGAATATTTCAAAAAAATAGGACTCCCTATTTGGGTAGTTGATGATTGGCATGAACTTGATACTGTTAACGAAGAAATACTTGATAAAAAATTTAAGGAAATACGAGGTAATTATAATGAGGAGGTGTTATATATGGATTACTGGATAGATAAAATAAAAAATATAAAAGACTAATTTATTGAAGACTGTACTCTACATTAACGTAGATATTAGTATCGATATTTATGGGGTGTGTTGATACCATGTAAGATAATGATATTGTAGCTGATACGGTATGGATATTTGTAAGGATACAGGTTTTAGTCAACTTGCAAATTCACATGAACTTAGGGTAAAGTTTTTTATTATCTAAAGAAGGGGGTTTAGTAACAGCTTTAATTATCTAAAACACCTGTCTTGCATTTTGACTATTGGCGTGATAAAATGACTAGAAATGTCTAAAAAAACCATCTTAAATGTCTTAGGCAATGTCAAATTTGTGATAAAACAAATTACTCCTCCGATTGTTATTTCCATTATTAAGAAAAATAAAGTATACATTTTCTCCAGAAGATTTATCTCTCGAAGTGTGGCTTATAAATATACTCCGACGTGGAGAAAGATAACAGAAGGTGCATTATCTGGCTGTAATTTTTTTGCTGATTCGCAAGGGATAGCCTCTAACATGATTGCAGGTAACTATGATTATTTTTTTACTGACTATATTAAAAGAATTAATCTTGAAGGTAAAATTATATTTGATATTGGAGCACATATAGGATTTGACACACTTTTTTTCGCCAAAGCAGTCGGGGAAAAAGGAAAAGTATTTGCCTTTGAACCAAACATACATAATAAAGAAAGATTAGATCTTATTATAAAACATAATGAGCATTTGTCAGGCATAATAAGTACATACGATGTAGCCATTTCTAATAAAAAAGGGAATGTTGATTTTCTTTTTGATGACAACATTGACGGAGGTACAAGTAGCGGTAGTTTTATAGATGATTCGCATACTATATGGGAAAAAGATGTTTACGAAAGAGATATTGGATATAAAAGAACAAATGTACAAACAATTTCACTTGATGAAGTGTCAGATCTTGGAATTGTTGAGATGCCAGCACTTATAAAAATAGATGTGGAAGGGGCAGAATTTCTTGTTATTGAAGGGGCTAAAAAATTACTTAAAAATAATCATCCTATTCTCTTGATTGAGATCCATTCTATTTTTAATATGTTAAAGGTCGGAGAAGACCTGAAAGAACTCGGCTATAAGATAGAACTTCTCAAAGAAGAGGTGGACGGAAGATGTTTTATTGCTGCTACTTATAATAACTAGCAAAACATAATTTTTCTTCTTTCATAATGCTTTACTTTATATATTATAGAAAACATTATTTTAAAAAATTAATATATAGGTCGTAAGAAGTTATGAATTTAACCAAGGAACAATCATTATGATCATAAGTAAATTAACCGGAGGACTGGGCAATCAAATGTTTCAATATGCATTTGGTTTACGACTTTCTAAAAAAAATAAACTCCCTTATAAAATTGACATTGGTGAGTATAAGGATGCAGTTGCGGACCCTGTAAAAGGCCTTCGTGTTTTTAGTTTGTCTCATTTTAATATTTCAGTAAGAGTTGCATCTAATGAAGAAATACAGAAATTTGATTTGTATTTAAAAAAGCCGTTCTTCAAGAAATTATTACGTTTCTACACAGGTAAAAATTCATATTTTAAAAGAAAATATATAATAGAACCAGAGAGTAATTATTTTCGTTTTGATTCAAGAATTTTAAATTATTCAATAAAGAATGATGTTTATGTCGAAGGATTTTGGCAAAGTGAGAAATATTTTAATGAAATAGAAGATGTGATTAGAAAAGAATTTTCCTTTAAAAATGAGCCAGATAAAATAAATAAAAAAATTATAGAGGATATACAAGCAGAAAACTCAGTCAGTATTCATATTCGCCATGGCGATAATGCAAATAAATATGCACAAGCTCACGGTGTTCTACCAATTGAGTATTATCATACCGCTATAGAAAAATTACTAGTGGATGTAGTAAACCCCATTTTCTATGTTTTTAGTGATGATCCAAAGTGGGCAGAAGAAAACTTAAAATTATCCCATAAAACATTGTATATCTCACATAATGGTGATGAAAAAAATTACGAAGATTTAAGGTTGATGACACATTGCAGACATCATATAATAGGTAATAGCACTTTCAGTTGGTGGGGGGCATGGTTAGGCAAAAAGCCAAACCAAATAGTTTTCGCCTCAAAAACCTATCACACTAACGTTGACATATCAGGTTCTGACTTTATACCCCCAAATTGGCATCTGGTATAATAAGAAAATGACTAAGCATAAATTATCAATAATCATTCCTTGTTACAATTGTACTTCTACGCTTGAGGAAGCGCTTATTTCTGTATACACACAAAATTTTACAACACCATTTGAAGTAATTATGGTTAATGATGGTTCGACTGACAATACTCTTGACCTAATCAAGGTTTTAGCAAAGAAGTATCCTCATATTGTATTTTACAGTCACGACAAAAATAAAGGAGGAGGTGCCACAAGAAATACAGGAATTTCAAAATCTACCGGGGACCTGATTTATTGTCTTGATAGTGACAATATTTTTGCACCGAATACAATGCAAAAAATGATAGATTACATTGATGAAAAGAAATGTGACGCGGTTGCTTTTTATGAGAGAAGATTTTTCGTAAACAAGAATAAAGAAAAATATATTCCGCAATATTACAAGATAGGCGTTCGTGCGGTTGAGATTGAAGATTTCTTTGGAAAGGAACCTGTTCTTTTAGATAACTTTTTATTTACAAAAGATTCTTATTATAAAACCGATGGATATCCAGAAAATCATGGTTTTGATACGCAGTGTTTCGAACTGAGATACTTAGCTTCTGGAGGAAGGGTGTACTTTTGTCCGGACACATCCTTTTATCACAGACAGATTGCTGACACTAAATCTTATTTTGAAAGAGTCTACGAATCGGGTGAATTTTCAAAGAACTTATATTTGATTTATGAAGATATATTTTTCTTGTTCTCTCCGATACTCAGAGAAAAAATAATCCAATACGATATATTCAAGAATTCTTCAATGGAGTCAATAAATAAGGTGGTTCAAGATTTTTCTATTAACTATAAAGAAGACTTCTTTATAGAAGATTACAGAAGATACCTTATTCCAAATGGTTACGAAATGTTCGTAAAAGATAACTTAGAATCTACAGAATTAACTGACTTGTTTTGCTTTGCAGTCTACTACTATAAGAATAATGATTACGATAAGGCCTTAGATATTTATAAGAAAATAGTTGGTATGGAAATGTATTCAAAAATAGTATACTATAACATCCTTCGTGTATTTACGGCCATTTCACTTAAAGATAATAAGGTGGAGGTTGAAAAGAAGGTTTTAAACCTTATTGGTTCTATGCAGGTGAAGATACCAGACAGTATGAGGGTGAATGTATTTATAAGAGCTATAAGAAAATTAAAGAGAATAGTTAAAAAAATTTTAAGAAAATAATTGTTATATGACACCCAGACTACTAAAAATAAAAAGAAATATTGGGAAAATACCATTAGCTGCACCAATGTATCACACCATAAAAAAAATATGGCTCTACTCTTTTTTCATAAGCGATTTTATTACATTTAATAAACTTTCATCTGGCAAAAAAAGGTTTTCAGTTAGTCTGTTTGATCAGTTTCCATGTTTACTTGATAACACAGGAACAACTAGTTTTGATCCGCACTATACATATCATCCTGCCTGGGCAGCGAGAGTTATTGCTCACACTAAACCAAAGTTACATATAGATTTTTCTTCTTTTCTACAATTTAGTACCCTCGTTTCAGCATTCGTACCGGTACACTTCTATGATTATCGACCTGCAGAAATTAAACTTGATAATTTAGAAACAAAAAAAGGCGATCTCACTAGTATGCCTTTTATTGATAATTCAGTAGAATCACTTTCTTGTATGCATGTAGTTGAGCATGTTGGATTGGGAAGATATGGGGATCCGCTCGATGCCGATGGCGACCTCAAGGCCATTCAAGAGCTTAAGCGCGTACTAGCGCCAAAAGGCAACCTAATGTTTGTTGTGCCTATTGGCAAACCTAAGATTCAATTTAATGCACACCGTATTTATTCTTACGCTCAAATAATGGAGTATTTTTCTGATTTAAAACTCGTAGAATTTTCTCTTATACTTGATGGTGTACCGGAAGCTGGTCTCATTAAAAATGCTTCTAAAGAGCTTTCTGATGCACAGGCGTGGGGTTGCGGATGTTTTTGGTTTACTAAAGATTAGTCTTTTAGATTCTTAATTTTATCTATCCAATAATCCATCCATAACACCTCCTCATTATAATTACCTCGTATTTCCTTAAATTTTTTATCAAGTATTTCTTCGTTAACAGTATCAAGTTCATGCCAATCATCAACTACCCAAATAGGGAGTCCTATTTTTTTAAAATATTCCATAGTGATTGAATTTTTTACTATCGGGACAATACCAAGATACACTGCATCCCATGTTCTAATTCCTTCCACACTTGATCCAGGTGGAGAAGCAACAAACCTATATGTCACCAATAATTCTAAATACTTTTTGAAACTCAGCCACTTTATTATAGTTTCTGTATATTTATTGTCTTCCAAAACATCAAGAGCTGGCCACCGTTCTGCTAGATTTGTGTGCGTTGTGAATCCATAAAAAATTTTATTTTTGTTCGGAAGATTTTTTCTTTTTCTTATAAGATCAAACCAAAGAGTTATTCCATTGTAGTACATCCACTTATTTTCTATTCCTAAAGGCATAGAAACAACTTTACTATTTTTTATTAATACATTAATCCCATACCATTTTATAACTTTATCACCAAGCAATGAAAAAGTTATATCATCAACAGGCTCATCTCCATTATTGGTGATTAGTACATACTTATTTTTAATTTTTGGATGAATATCCTTCGCAAATCTTCTCATAAGACTATTCCCAATAAATATAATATCTCCCTCTTTTACTTCCTCAGGAATAACATTTTTTAAGACATCATCATAAACAAATTTAGCGAGTTTACGGAAACCATCCCCTGATACATAAGGATAACTAGATGGTCTTGGATCCGAAGAGTATTTAATTATTCTTCTCACTGTTATCCGAAACAATCTGTAAAAAAATTCATAAACTCTTGAAGGTACGTATTTCATAAATTTGATTGCATTAATGTATATTTCCTAATTTTCTGGCTATTTCGTTTATATTTTCTGTCTAGAAGTTTATAGATAATCGTCTTAAGTATATCATTTTTGTAAGGATTTTAATACTTAAATTAGATAGCTAAAACTTTTAATTCCCACGTATATATATTCTCACTTTCTGCGTGGTATGCTGCCCCCAGTACTTTATTCCAAAATTTGCCGCCCAGCGTATAAAGCCTCAAAGATCTGTTTTGGATACAATCACAAGGAGTGATATAATTAACATATTATTATGAAAAAAGATAATAAACCATTCTCTGTTCCTATCTTATTTATTATATTTAATCGCCCGGATACCACCACCCGGGTTTTTGAAACTATTCGAAAAATTAAACCGGCAAAGCTCTATGTTGCGGCAGATGGTCCAAGGGTACACAAGGAAGAGGAG
>JBAQCU010000036.1:0-4019 GCA_049294435.1 Minisyncoccia bacterium | reverse complement strand
AAAAAACAACCCCGATGACGCTTCGCGTCATCGGGGTTTCTGTTGCGTATTTTTATACAGCAAGCACTCTCATAATTTCTTCTGGGGCTGTGCGTTGGCAAACCGGGGAAACCTTTCCACCGTCTGGAAGGAGAACCAGCTTGTTCATGAGTTTTCTGCTTGTTGCGATAGCGACGACTTTGCCTTCGTATAAGCGACTAAACATTTCACTCAAAAAACCAGTATGCTTGTCAATGTTGACCGCGACCACGTCTGCTGTTCTGCCGGCAGACAACGCATCTTCATGCGAAACTGCAAACACAACACTGTGACCATCCAATACTTCCGAATAAACGGCGTGTTGCTCAGTACTGACACCAAGAACAACGATTTTTTTAGCCTTCGCTTTTGCCATTTCCTGCTCCTTTTTATTTAAACAACAACCCTGCGATTCGGCGCAAGCATCCGTTCTCCAGACGAGACAATATCAGAATCCTGTAAAATGTCAATTGTCTTTTGTGTAGGGAACCGATACAATTTCAAGGAAGCTCTTACAAAAAGGAACTAGTACCTGTAAATTTGGATGCAGTACGAGGCGACAAGTATGCGATACTAACGAGTTGTACGTCGCGCCTCAGTCGACACTGCGCGACACGATTTTGCAAAATCGACTACGAGTTAGTTCGCATGCGCAGTCAACAAAGTAATGCGCTAAATTTACAGGTACGAAAAAATCCCACACATAAACCTCGGTTAGTTCTCAGAACATACAGAACTGAGTTAGGAGGCGATCTAAGGATGACATCAGTGGTCTTTGCAATAAAGCATAGTACCAATACGTCCTCGTTCGCTACCATGTGAACCCGAAGGTCCAACCAAGAGAGGCTTATGTATAGGATCTTTAACTCCGTCTCATGACGGAAACAAAAAATGACCTTTCAGTCACTTGCAAAACAAGTCTAGCACAAAACGATTTTTATGTCAAGCCCCAAAACCAACAACCCTGAGGAACCTGAAATTGACCTTGAAAAATCTGGGGATTTTTCATTTCTTGACCAAGCGCTCCGTCCAAGCAAATTCGACGAATACATAGGCCAGGAAACGATAAAACAGAATTTAAAAATTCTTCTTCAGGCCGCAAAAGAGCGTTCTCATCCCCCAGAACATATCCTTTTTTACGGCCCTCCAGGGCTCGGAAAAACGACGTTGGCACATCTTATCGCGAATGAAATGGGCTGTCAAGTGAAATCAACCTCGGGTCCTGCTATTGAAAAAGTGGGCGATTTGGCGTCTATTTTGACCAACCTTTCCCATGGAGACGTGCTTTTTATAGACGAGATCCACCGCTTGAACAAAATGATTGAGGAGGTCCTTTACCCAGCTATGGAGTCTGGGGTTTTAGATATCATTATTGGCAAGGGCCCGAGCGCACGCACCATACAGCTCGACCTTCCCCCTTTCACCATGATCGCCGCAACAACTCGCGTGGCGCTCATTTCCTCTCCTCTCCGCTCGCGTTTTTCAGGTGGAACATTCCGTTTGGAGTTTTACACCGAGGACGAAATAGAGAAAATTGTAAAACGTTCGGCGGTGATTCTCGGCATCACACTTTCGGGCGACTCAGCGCGTGAAATTGCTCGCCGAAGTCGCGCTACCCCGCGCACCGCAAACTACCTTTTGAAGCGTGCCCGTGATTTTGCGCAGGTAAATAAAAGCGACCTCTCTTCTAAATATGTTGCCGACGCACTCGCTCTACTTGAGATAGACGAGCTTGGTCTCACGTCCCTTGATAGGAAAATTCTTGAAGTGATTATTGAAAAGTTTAAAGGAGGACCCGTTGGTCTCTCTACTATCGCCGCCGCGCTCTCTGAAGAGGTTGCCACGATTGAAGAGGTGAACGAGCCGTACCTTTTGCAACTCGGACTCCTTGAGCGCACCCCGCGTGGCCGCCTCGCCACCCCCCGAGCCTACGAGCATCTAGGTTTTGAAATACCTGAGGATACTAATCCTCGCCTCTTGTAATGAAAAACAGCGACGCGGACTTTGTTCGCGCTGATGTTTTTCTATTTGCCATTTTCTAAATTCTTCATTTAGCCCTCTATAGCCCCTCCACTGCTCCGATTGCAGGCGGGTTAGTTCTTGTTCTTCCAAACATATCTAGAATTGATCCGTATAATGAACTTCCTGCGCTGATGAGTGGTGAGCCTGCTTGCGGAGTGAAGTCTGTTCCTGCTGTTGTGAAGAGTGGGTTACCTGTAAATGACGCTGTGTCAAAGCCTTGAGCAGAAGAGTATGTTCTCCATGCGGCGAGAGAGCCACGTGTTGCCTCCCATGAGTATGGTGCAATAGAATGACAATTGTTGTTGTTTATGAATGCGTACGAATTGAGCGGTAGCGGATAACTATAACAATCAACTCCTTGCGAGCCACCAGACGCGGCTCCGTAATAGACAGCGTTATTAGCGATTATGTGCCCAGTCCCCTCTGTGCCGACAACAATTCCAATTCCACCATTGGTAACGTTTGGACCAAACCACACTGTGTTGTTTCTAATTATGTTTCTAGTATTCACGTCATCTTGCGTGCGCGTAGCGCGTGAAGGAATCTTTATCCCGTTAAGTTCATATGTATCAGACCAGTCATGGATAACAAGGTTACTTTCAATTATGCAATCAGGGCAGGTTGAAACCGTTAGGGCGGCATTCCCACCATTAATAACGGTATTGCCTGAAAATATTGTGTTTCGGTGATAAATTGCCTCGGTAGCACTGGTCATATTATTAAATGCAATTCCCCAACAGCCCCCCGTAGCTGCAGCCGCATCAATATCAACGATATTATCTTTCACAAGCAAACCATCGACCGACATATGAGCCACAATTGGAGCTCCAAGACAAGTATTACCATACTGACCACGAACATAGTTCCCAACAACTCGCATGTTCGTGATCTCCTTTCTAGAGTTGAAATAGAGTGTATGATCGAGTACTGTGGAGCTACCGTTTCCGTCCCAATAATTGTATGACGTATCGTCATTCAAACCTCCTCCAAGATAACCAATTACTCTAGTATTTGTAATTCTGTTGCCTGTAAGCTTAATGTTGTTTGTAAATGCGTCAGTAAGCGCGCCACTCTCATTGTAAATTGCCATATCAAATAAATCCATATCAAGGTTCCCCATAGTCACATCATGCGCGCCGCGATAGAAAAAGAAGGCTCGGTTGCGATTCCCTATCGCACCATTATCACCGTTTAATTTAAGGTTTAGTATGCGTACTCCGCCGCGAACACCACTAAAAGTAAAAAGATTCACCGTACCAGCCACATTATTAATCACCGGCTTCGCAGTCCCAGCAAATGTCGTTGGTGTATACTCACGCAAATCTACACACGTAGTGCCTGCAGTACAGGTAGACCTTGTAATGTTGTATCCATTGAGCGCATTGAATGCTCCTCCTTTACACATTGCCACTGTATCGCCAGAATGCATCGAGTTGAGCGTGCTCATTGCATCTGCGATAGTCTGCCTTGGTGCTGATGTCGTTAAACCAGAGTTTGAGTTGCTTCCTGCCACACAGCTCGCTGATGCTCCTGTTCCGCAATCACAATAATAGTGCACTGTTCCTGCGCGCATTGGTTCTGCGGCCCATGTCGCTTGAACACTTGCAATATCAGCAAGAGTAGCTGTAAGTCTTCCTACAACACTTGTGTCTCCCACTACTGGTGGCGTAGTAGAGAACGTTACCGCAATACTCCTGTTTGATTGGATGTTGGTAAATGAGTAAGAAGAAGCGTTTGCTACTGGCCCACTATCTACACTGAGTGTTGCGATTTGATAACCACTGTTGGGGGTGATGGTGTATGTTTGCGCTCCAGCTTGAGCAACTGAAGTAACCCCTGTGGGTGAGATGGATCCGTTTGTTCCGGCAGATGCGGTGATATTAAAAGTGGTGATTGGGATTGCGGAGAAGGTTGTACTAATCGTATGAGTTGCCTGCACGTTTGAAAAAGAGTGCGTGGTGGATGTTGCAATACTTGCT
>JBAQCU010000035.1:0-12872 GCA_049294435.1 Minisyncoccia bacterium | reverse complement strand
GACAATCTGGGTGTGTGAGGGGTACCCGATGTAGCTCTCAAACAACCGATTACGCGACCCAGATGCGAGGCGTGGGCGTGGAGTTTATCTCGAGGCATACATTGGCTATGGTGAGAGGAAACTACATGACTACAACGAAGCAGATGTGGATGCGTAGGCGGTTGTTATTTGCCGGAGATGCGCAGTAGTGCAAGCTCCAGTGCAAGTCCCGGAACCACTGCTACACGCACACTTTCGTACGCTTTCAGAACCTCGGCGAGCTCTTTGGAGGTTAATGTTTGAATTGCATTTTTAGACAGGTCTTCAATAAGAGTCATGTCCTCTGTTGGGAAATCCCCTGCCATATCCTTTCGTGAGTTGGCAACAAAACGAAACATCATCACGGCGCGCATTTTGCGAAGGAGTAGGTCTAGGAAAACTTTTTCCTCTACTCCGTGTTCCATTACAGTTTTTAGAGCGGTGAGTCCCGCCTCTACATCCCTAGCCACTATTGCCTTAAGGAATGAGTTCACGAGACGGCTATCGGGCGCTCCCGTAGCCACCTCAACTTCTTTCTGCGATATTTTTTTATCAGATGATGATGCAATAACTTTTTGTAAAATCCCAAGCGTGTCGCGAAAAGAGCCATCTCCAAGAAGCGCAATAAGGTCAGCCGACGCTGGCTCGAGCGTGTAGCCTTCTTTTTTAGAAACAGTTTCAACCAGAGTTTTAAGAGTTGACTGTGAAGGTTTCTCAAATCTAAAACTCTGACAGCGCGAGACAATAGTTTCAGGAAGTTTACCCTCGTCTGTTGTCGCGAGAATAAATACTACGTGACGAGGTGGCTCCTCAAGTGTTTTCAAAAGAGCATTAAAAGATTCTTTTGTAAGCATGTGCACTTCATCAATGATGTACACCTTGTATGATGAATACATCGGCACTGTGTGAACAGCGTCCCGAAGCGAGCGTATATCATCTATGCCACGATTTGACGCTGCGTCTATTTCATAAATGTCATCATCATGCGACCCTATCGTGCGAGCAAAAATACGCGCAATAGAAGTTTTCCCCGTCCCCCGTGATCCAGAAAAAAGGTACGCGTGAGATATTGTGCCAGCTTTGATAGCGCCCTGAAGTGTCTTAACAACCTGCTCCTGCCCGATGACCTCCTCAAAAGTCTGCGGGCGATATTTGCGGTAGAGGGCGAGGTTGGATTGCATAATATCGACAGTTTACCATAAAGAACTGATTGAACAAAAACTAAAATGCCCGCAGAATTTTGCGGGCATTTCTTGTGCTAGATCCAGTCATTGTGCAACTAAAATGAACATGCTTTATGGGTTATCGTCTGGTAGAAACATTCACCAACAATTCCTGCGGTGGATTCCTCAACCATTTCTCCTGGGGGCTTCCCCGCTGGAACTCCGATTGAACGCTTCACCATTTCAAAAAACGAAATGTCGGCGGTCTCTTTTTGAAACAACGGCTCAATGTGCTCATGCCCGCTGAAACAAGCAAACGCATCGTCAAAAGCAAGAAACGTGAGGATTTGATACAACATCGTTTCATCTCCTTGTATTGAGCGCTGAACAAAAAAGACCCCAGTGTGCCCTCCATCCACAGCAACCTCGATAATAGCCTCGGAGCCGTGGTCGGTGTCTCTGTATCTAAGAACTATCGCCCGAAGATTCATGACCTACCTACCTTTCTGTAAAGTTGTCTATTTTAAGACTAGCACACCAAACGTTATCGTCAAAAGCAGATGTTTTTCAAAAAATTACGAGTCAGCGTTTCTACTTCATCAGCGTTTTTGGCATCCATCATTTTTACGCGGATTTCTTTTGCACCATCAAAACCATGCACGTAGGCTTTGTAGTGCTTCTTCATTATTGCAAAGTTTTTGATGTCACCAAGTAGTTTTTCAAAGAGATGTGTGTGTTCAATAAGTATTTCAAATTTCTCAACAAGCGTTGGTGGACAAGCGCGCTCGCGATCAAAAAGCCATGGTGTACCAAACATAGCACGGCCTAGCATTATGCCGTCGGCACCAGTCACACGCGCCTTTTCCTCTGCGTCGGCAATATCTTTCACATCTCCGTTACCAATGATAAGCGTGCCTGTTCCACAGGCGAGCTTTTTCGCGCGAGCGACATGCTCCCACCTCGCAGGCACAAGCGACATCTCTTTGCGCGTGCGCGCATGCACTGTAATTACCGCTGGCTTTGTTTCTAAAATTGCACCAATCCACTCATCGAGATTTTCTTTGTTGTAACCCACGCGCGTCTTCACTGATACAGGTAGCCCGCCAGCTCCCTCCATTGTGGCTCGAATAACATCCTGCGCATGCTTGATTTCCTTCATATGTGCAGCACCTGCTCCCTGCTTTTCAATGCTTTTGTCAGGGCAACCCATATTGATATCAATACCGTCAAAACCGAGCTCTTTGATGAGCTGTGCGGTCTTTCTCATATTCTCTGGGTTTGAGCTAAAAATCTGCGCAACGATAGGATGCTCATTTTTACTAAAATCCAAATCTCGTTTCAAGACTTCGCGTCCCGCGCTACAAAGGCCATCTGCAGAAACAAACTCAGTCCAAAACACATCTGGACCGCCACCTTTTTCGTTGTGCCTACTATACTTCGCAATCATCTGCCGAAAAGCCGAGTCAGTAACATCCGCCATCGGCGCAGATACAAAAAATGGCTTTGGAAGTTTTGCCCAAAATCCCATTATCGGCTTTTGTGAGTTGTCGCTTTTCATTAAACGCACTTTAACACAATTTAACTATTTTCAAACCCAAAAATAACTTTGTTTCCAAACCTCATATCAATATATTGAAGTTTTTTTATTGGTATAACATTGTTTGGAAACTGCACGGGGATAGCTGAGAGTAAGTTTTTTAGTAGCGTTTCAGGAGTTGACTCATCTTTAATTCTTATAGTGGTGTCAGCGAGAAATGGATATTTAGAACTTGTGAAAATTGTAACCTCTAACTCCCCCTCTGGTTTTAGTGAAATAAGGTAAGGCTTGCCTACCTTGTCATTAAGAAGTTTTGCAAATGCATTTGCAGTCACGAAACGGTCAAATGGAACAGATGCGCGGAGTGGCTCACCTGGAATTTTCTCAACAAGTTTTCCATATATCTCCATATACACGCCTTTTGAAAATTCAGGAGCCTTGTCAAATATGAAACCGGTTTCATCTATAAACCAGCAATCTTTTACAATTTGTTTTCCCCCCGCCTGCCATCGCGTATCTGCTTCGTTTGAGCGATAGGCAGTGGCGGGCAAGCCGCACCAGAGCGCATATGGCTTACGCTCAGAAATATTTATTGTGATTGTGTGCTCATCTACGCGCTCTACTGAAACACTTGCAATGCGAGGAAAGGTGCTTAGGAGTGCTTGATTTATTTCTCCAATAGGAAACAAATAACTATTATTTCTCGCGTACACTAGAAAATAATTTCCAAGTATTTTGTCCATCACAAGCGCGCGCACCTCATCAGCTGGCACTGCGCTCGCGCCTATCACGTTTACATGAAGAATTCGCCACTTGCTTTTGTGTGATACTCCACCCCCAGCGATAAAAAATATAAAAAGGAGCACTAAAACAATTAGCGCTCTACCAAACCAAACTCCAAATTGTTCACGAACATCATCAATAATAGTTGAGAATCTTTTCATAAAAAATATGAAGTAGAAACAATACTACCCGATCTTTTCCTTACCTCCCATGTATGGGCGTAGCACTTCTGGGATTGTGATAGAGCCATCCTCGTTTTGATAATTTTCTACGAGTGGCACGAGGATGCGTGGCATTGCGATAGCGGTGTTGTTGAGCGAATGCGCAAAACGAAGCTTTCCTTCGGCATCCTTGTAGCGAATATTTAAACGACGAGTTTGAAAATCATGAAAGTACGATGCTGAGTGTGTCTCGCGGTATGTATTCTGCGAAGGCACCCACGCTTCAATGTCATACTTCTTTACCTGCCCTAGGCCGAGGTCTCCACCGCAATTAAGCACCACATGATACGGAATCCCGAGCTTTTGCATAAGTTTTTCGGAGTTCTCGGTGAGATACTCATGGAACTTTACACTTTGTTCGTGGCTTGCCTCGCAAAGAATCACTTGCTCCCATTTAAAAAACTCATGCACGCGAATGAGCCCCTTTGTGTCTTTGCTGTGACTCCCCGCCTCCCGTCTAAAACTCGTAGAGAATGAAAGATATTTTCTAGGAAGGTCTGAGAGAGAAAGCACTTCATCCATGTGATAACCCATTGTAGAAACTTCCGCAGTACCAGCAAGGAAATCTCCATCTTGTGTTTTGTAAAGGTCCTCTTCTCCTTGTGGCAAGAATCCTGTTCCTACAAGTGGCGCGCGACGCACGAGAGATGGCACCATCATAGGAATAAAATTCTCTTTTGAAAGTTCGTTGAGAACAAATTGCGATAGCGCAAATATAAGACGCGCTCCGTCGCCTTTCAAAACATAACCACGAAAACCAGCAATCTTTGTTCCACGCTCAAAGTCTGCCATATCATGTTTTTCAAAAAGTTCAATGTGGTCTTTTGGTGTGAATGAAAATGTCGGGATTGTTCCCCAAGTTCGTACTTCTACGTTGTCAGAGTCCTCCTTTCCTTCTGGTACAGACACATCAGGTAGGTTTGGCACCTGAACCATTAAGCTCTGCCACGCGTGCATAGCAGACGTGAGCTCAAGCTCTTTTGCTTGCAGAATGTCCTTTAGTGATTTTGATTCAGCAATAAGTTTCTCGCGTTCTTCTTGGCTTCCAGCGCGAGGGACAGCATCTGCAATCTCATTTTGTTTGCCACGCATCGCTTCCACCTCGGCAAGAATAGCCCTCCTGTTATCGTCAGCAGAAAGAAGCTCCTGTACATCAAAGGCAATGTTCTTTTTTTGAGCAGCCTCTTTCACTAGCTCCGCATTCTCACGGATAAATTTGATGTCTAACATATATAAGAGAGTATATCGTCAATTAACCCATTAGGCAATTGGTGCTAGAGATCGCTCGTCAATACTGAGGTTTTTGAGTTGATACCTATTTTGTCCGATAGGAGTAAATAGGTATCAACAATATTTTAAAATAATTTTTCTGATACAATGGGTGAGATTATGAACAATGCACATTCATATACTATTAGTACGATACGAGACGATGACTTTCCTCCTGCGCTCAGAGAAATTCCTCAACCGCCCGATAATCTCTTTGTCGTCGGTGAGCTTCCTGACCCGAAAGACTACTATTATTTGTCTGTCGTTGGCTCCAGAAAATATACGAGCTATGGCAAAGAGGCGTGTGAGCGTATTATTTCTGGCCTTGCTGGTTATCCAATTGTAATCGTTTCTGGGCTTGCTATGGGTATAGATGGTATTGCACATAGGGCTGCACTTGATGCAGGCCTCCGTACTGTTGCGGTGCCGGGATCGGGCCTCGACCAGTCGGTTATTTATCCGCGTGCTCACCTTGGACTCGCAAAAGAGATTGTAGAAAATGGTGGCGCATTACTTTCTGAATATGAACCAGACTTCAAGGCAACGCCGTGGAGTTTTCCACAGAGAAACAGAATAATGGCAGGACTCTCGCAAGGAGTTTTAATAATAGAAGCGGAGGAAAAGTCTGGGACGCTCATCACGGCCAGAATGGCGCTAGACTACAATAGAAATGTATTTGTAGTCCCTGGTCCCATTTTTTCTGCGACATCAAAGGGCACCAATAATCTTTTGCGACAAGGCGCGACCCCAATCACCTGTGCAAAAGATTTGCTTGAGGAAATTGGATTCGTCGAGCAAAACTTCGGTTCGCTCGATCTCACACTTTTCACACCCGAGGAACAAGCGGTGCTCATACTATTAGATGAGCCGCGCGAACGAGAAGAACTGCTCGCTCTCCTCGATACGTCGTCTGCGCAAACACTTTCGATACTCACCGTACTAGAAATAAAAGGCGTGATTCAGGAACGAATGGGGAAAATTGAGCTTGCAAAATAGGCCTTATTTAGGGCTTGACAAAAGATGCCAGAGGTGCTATGATGTATAAGAATCACGGCAAGGGGCTGTGAATGTCATTTGAACCCACAAGAAGGAGACTGCGATGAAGAAATTGAACACTGACCAGAAGATTGAAGCTTATGCTCAAATTTATGCCATTGTTGGCGTTCTGATGTGGCTAGCTGCAGTCTGGTATATCGGAGCATATGCAATATTAGCAGTGATTGCACTGATTGCTATCCCAGGATCAATCGCATCAGCAGTTTTGACTGCGAGGAAAGTTCACGCAATGGGATAAATTCCCTTGTACAAGAGGCCATGTAACATTTATGTTGCATGGCTTTTTCATTTCTTCATTTGCAAAATAAAATGGTTCGTAGTACTAATAGAGGTTAATGGCAACCAAATCATACAAGCTCCTGATTGTCGAATCGCCGTCGAAGGCGAAGACGATTGGTAAATATCTCGGGGATGATTACATCGTAAAGGCGAGTGTCGGGCATGTGCGCGACCTTCCAAAATCAAACAAACAAGCTATCGATATTCCCGGTGGCTTCATTCCGCATTACGAAATCTCAAAAGGAAAAGCTGAGGTGCTCGCTGAGATTGATTCGCTCGCAAAAAAAGCGAGCGAAGTGCTTCTTGCAACCGACCCCGACCGTGAAGGTGAAGCTATCGCGTGGCACATTGCAGAGGCGTGCAAACTAAAAAACCCAAAGCGTGTTACTTATCACGAGATTACAAAAACTGCGATTGAAGAGGCAATTGCGCACCCTCGACAGATAGATCAAAATTTACGCAAAGCGCAAGAGGCGCGCCGTGTTTTGGACAGACTCGTAGGATACGACTTGTCTGGGCTCATTTGGAAAAAAGTACGCTATGGCCTTTCTGCTGGGCGTGTGCAGTCCCCTGCCCTCCGTATCATCATGGAGCGCGAACGTGAGATTCGGGCGTTTATTCCAGAGGCGTATTGGACACTCACTGCAAAAGTAAAAACAACAAAAGGAGCCGAGCTTGAGCTATCATGCACCGAGGAACCGCGTGATGAATCCATCGTAAAAAACATTTTAAAAATCGGACGCGCAAACCAGTGGATAGTGCGCGAAGTAAAAGAAAGCGAAGTAGGTCGCGCTCCAAAGGCTCCTTTCATTACATCCACGCTTCAACAAGCTGGCTCGTCGCGTTTTGGTTTTGCACCTTCGCGCACGATGGGTATCGCACAAAAGCTTTACGAAAAGGGTTTCATTACCTACATGCGTACCGACAGCACAACGCTCTCGAAAGATGCTACCGCGACAATCCTTGCAGAAATCACCAAACGTTACGGCGCAAAATCCGCAGAGGCGCGTGTATACAAAACCAAAAGTAAAAACGCTCAGGAAGCGCACGAGGCTATCCGCCCTACCGACATGAGCAAAGACAACCTCGGTATCAACCCTGAAGAGAAAAAACTTTACAAACTAATTTGGGCTCGCACTATTGCATCGCAAATGGTGGATGCTAAACTTGCGCGTACTACCATCCTCGCAAATGTGCGAGACTTTTCTATACCAAACTTTTCTGTTACGGGCTCGCGCGTCCTTACTCCAGGCTGGCTTTCTGCAGACCCAGATTCACGCGGTGAAGACGTGGAGCTTCCAAAGGTTGCCGAGGGAGAATCTCTCATTCTTCTTTCACTAGACGACACTGCAAAATTCACAGAACCTCCTCCACGCTACTCAGAAGCAGGCCTCGTGAAGGAGCTTGAGAAGCGCGACATAGGTCGCCCTTCTACATACGCGTCTATTATCAAAACTATCTGCGACCGTGGGTACGTCATTAAAGACGGCAAAGCGCTCAAGCCTACTGATACCGGAGATGTGGTGAGTTCGTTCCTTGAGGAACATTTTGCAAATTATATTTCCGATACCTTTACCGCAGAGATGGAAAACAAATTGGACGATATCGCAAACGGCGAGCGAGAGTATGTGAAGGTTCTTAAGGAATTTTACGGGCCATTTACAAAAGACCTCAAAGCAAAAGACAAAATTGAGAAGCAAACAAATATGGGTGACGCAGACCCAAAACACAAGTGTCCAAAGTGCCAGGGCCCGATGATTATCAAGCTTGCCCGCAATGGTAAATTTCTCTCTTGTAAAAATTATCCAGACTGTGAAGGGGCGCGTACAATAGATGGAGAGGAGCTTGCGGGTCCTCGCGACACTGGAGAGCTTTGTCCAAAGTGTGAGAAGGCAAACCTGGTGGAGCGAGACGGGCGTTTCGGGCGCTTCATTGCTTGTGGAAATTACCCAAAGTGTAAGCATATTAAAAAAGACGAGACTGCCGCGCTACTAAACCACACCGGTGTTGGATGTCCTGTTTGCAAAAAAGGTTTTATGACAGAGCGTAAAGGACGATTTGGAATTTTTTATAGTTGCACCGGCTACCCAGACTGCAAGTATGCGATTAAAGCAAGGCCAACAGGAAAAATTTGTGAGTATCCAAAAGTCGACGGTTCCCCCTGCGACTCACTTATGATGGATGGCACAAAAACGATCCCAGAACGCTGTTCAAATAAATTGTGCCCAAATCATAATCCGCACAAGCTCGACAAGGTGAAGTAATTGACTCCTGGGCCCAATAGGTATAGTCTTTCAACAGACATTACTTACGGAGGTTTATATGATTAAGGAACTGGCTACACGGCTACTTGCCATATCTCTTGTCGAGATTCTTCTTTTTTTAGCGCTAGTATGTGTTGTATTTGCAGGCTACCTACTTTACATGATTTGGACCACAAATCCAGAGTTGCTAAAGGAATACAGAAAACTAACTGAACTTTGCGAGCGCGCCAATAAGGGCAACATAGGAGCTCAAAGCGAATGCGAAAGCGACTATAGGGTGAAAAAAGGAATGGTTCTTTGCGAGGATGGAGTAAACGTAAAGAGCACATATTCTGTTCAGCCAAGCATGTTTTACCAAATTTGGGGCTACTATTGATCCAAAATTCCACCGCATACAAACGAAGTTTGTATGCGGTGTTTGCTTTTTCCTCTATCTTCGCCTACTATAAAAATATGTTTACTCCTAAAAGCTACGAAGACTGCCCAACAGCAGATGAAATAATTGAACTCCTTAAAAAACATAGCAAGGAGGATGCAACGCTAATAAAGAAAGCATACGAATTTGCAAAAGAAGCCCACAAAGAACAAAAACGTTATTCTGGAGAGCCATACTTTTGCCACCTCGCTAACGTGGGAAGTTATCTTGCGTCTATTAATGTTGATGCAGCTACTGTTGCTGCTGGAATTCTTCATGACACTGTAGAGGATGCTGGAATTTCGCCAAAAATTATTGAGGAAGAATTCGGAGAGGAAATTTTGACACTCGTCGAGGGTACCACAAAGCTTGGCAAACTGAAGTACCATGGTGTAGAACGGCATGTTGAAAGCTTAAGAAAATTTTTTATTGCCATGTCGCACGACATACGCGTCCTTCTAATCAAGCTCGCCGACCGTCTACACAATATTCAAACACTAGAATATGTACCGGAAGAGAAGAGAAAACGCATTGCGCTAGAGACACTAGAAATACACGCGCGACTTGCAGACAGATTTGGTATGGGAAAATGGAAGGCAATTTTTGAGGATTCTGCTTTCCCGTATGCTTTTCCAGATGAATATGAAAAAGTTACTGCGGTAATAAAAACAAAAAGAATCGCCGATGAAAAATACGCAGAAAAGATGCATCATTCAATCCAGAAAGAGCTTGTTGCAAATGGCATAAAGAATGCGCGTGTAGGCTACCGTGTAAAAAACCTTTTTAGCCTTTGGAAAAAACTAAAACGTAAAGAGATGAATCCTGATAAAGTGTACGATATACTAGCTGTACGCGTTATTGTAAAAACTGTAGAGGATTGCTACCGTACACTCGGCATAATTCACAAACACTGGATACCAGTTCCAGGACGAATAAAGGATTACATTGCAAGCGAAAAATCAAACGGGTATAGATCTCTTCACACCACTATTTTTCGTGGCGATGGAGGTATAATTGAAATACAAATTCGCACGGAGGAAATGCACGAAGAGGCGCAGTATGGTATCGCTTCTCACCTATCATACAAGGAAAAAGGCGGTTCAAATGGAGACTTGGACAAAAATATGGCATGGGTAAAGGAACTCGCAAAATGGCAAAAGACAGTCGCAACATCCGATGAATTTTTAGAACACCTTAATATGGATTTCTTTAAAGACCGAGTTTTCGTGTACACACCAAAAGGAGACGTGATAGATCTTCCGGAAGATTCATGCCCAATCGATTTTGCATATGTTATTCATTCAAACATAGGCAATCATGTTTCTAGCGCAAAAATAAACAATAAACTTGCTTCCTTGGATACTAAACTAAAGAACGGGGATATTGTTGAAATAGAAACAAAAGAAAGTGCCAGTCCAAAAAGAAAATGGCTTGATTATACAAAGACCACAATGGCAAAACGTCATATTCGCAACTATTTAGACAAAACGAGCGCAATTGGCGCGCTCGCCCAAAAGTTTTTCGGGAAGAAGTAAAAAAACTAAATTAAGAATAAGGTAGCGGTCGCTACCTTATTCTTAATTTAGTTTTTTCCTTTTTTCTACCTACAAAGAGAAATTCTTTACGTTGTAGAGGTCTTCATCTGGATCCTTTTCCATCACATCTTCCCCGCCTTCTGCGAGGTCACCTGCTTCTGCTGGCTGTGCTGCTTCTGCAGGAGTCTCCCCCAACGGCACGTCGGGCACAGTTTCTCCTGCTTTTAGCTCCGCATGCAGACGCTTCATAAAAGCTCGCACATCATCATTTGAAAAGAAATCAATAACAATCTTTCCTCCAACATCCCTTTTCTCAATTTGCACGCGAGTTCCAAGCACCTCTGTTAACTCTGCCTCAAACTCTGCAACTTCTGGATCAATAAGACTAATCTTTCGCACTTTTTCTACTGCAATGCGTCTTGCAATACGCTCTGACTCGCGGACGTTTAGCTTCTTGAAAATAATTTCTTTGTAGAGAGTGAGTTGCTCCTCCTTGCGGTCGCAAAGCATTAAAAGTGGGCGAGTGTGACCCTCGGTGATTTTTCTTTCTGCTAGCGCGGTGAGCATCTCCTCTGGAAGCGCAAGTAGTCGAAGTGTGTTGGAAACATATTCACGACTCTTGCCTACCTTCATTGCAATCTGTATATGCTTAAAACCAAAATCATCAGCCAATCGCTGAAATGCTTTTGCGCGATCCACAGGATTCAAGTCCTCACGTTGAAGGTTCTCAATGATAGCAAGCTCAAGCTTCACCCTATCTTCCTCTTCTTTTCCTTCTTCACCAATGCGAATGAGTACAGGGACTTGCTGTAGTCCTGCTATTTTTGACGCGCGTAAACGTCGCTCTCCCGCAATGAGCTCGTACTCTACTGCAAGTCCACCTTCGGGCTTCTCTATCTCTCTACGTGTAACTACAAGTGGCTGGAGGATGCCGTACTGCTTGATAGAGTCTGCAAGGTCGCGTAGTTTAAACTCATCAAATTCCTTTCTTGGCTGAAAAGGGTTTGGTTTTATTTTTTCAATTTCAATCCAGAAGATTGAATTTTGATACATTTGGTTTGGCATTCCGATGGGCATAAGAGTAAAAAGAATTATTTTATCTACTTATCTTAACACATCAAACACCATGTGCAAAAAATTTGACGAAATAGCATACAAGGTGGTACAATAAAAGTCAGTTAATTAGCACAAAGGAACAATCATGGGACAAGAAAACATACCGCTAAATGTAAAAGGCCTTCCAGATGAGGAGAAAATTGCTGAAAAAGATTTTTCTCGTTTACCGGCGAGTATACGAGCGTCACTCACTCGCATGGCAGAAATAAAAGCAAAAAGGAACAACGGGCCAATGAAGTTTGAGTTCACTAAAGAGCAGATAGCTGACGCTGAAAAAAATGAGGCCTTCCAAAATCCTCGCCAGCAAGATTAGCATTTGTATAACAAATGCCCACTCCGTGAATCACGGTGTGGGCATTTTCTTTTACTACGTTGGTTTTTTGTCACGGTCCATCTTGTCCTGGAATTCCATGAAGCTTGCGGTGTCCAGACATTGAATCGCTGTCCATATTGCAGAGCAGATCTTCTTGAACATTTGATATACTCCTTTTTTGGTTTGTCGAATCTTCTATCCTAAAACTATCACAATGACCGGCAAATAACAACAATCATTTACAAGTTAATAGAAAGAGTGATAAAATACTTGTTAGAACGATATTCTATAGACGTCTATCATTGTGACCATGCAATCAATAACAATACTTATGGGACATGGGCTAGTGTGGTGGACCGGCATGGTTGGTGGGTTCTTTTTTTACTGCTCATCATTACTGCGCTCACAAAGCAATACAACTACAATATTTTTACAAAATTTCAGATTCCACTTACTCCATTTCATCACTGGTTTGGCTGGCTCTGCTTTGGGATTTTATTGGTTCACTTTCTTCTCGCTCTCTTTAGCTCGGTCTTCTTTGTTTTTTTCTAAATTATGGCAAACCTTACACGCGTTGTTCGTAAATGGTTTACAGAAGCGCCTCATTTTAACGGCACTATTATTGAAAGTGGACGCGTCGGCTCGCGTATTCAAAAAGTGCGAATCGGTCCTCCAGAATTTGTAAAAACGCCGTTTCCACTCGGCTCGTATGTTACTGCTGTAACGTGGGACTGCGTACCGCGTTGTTATTCCACAGCAAAGAGCGACAATATAGGCCCCTGTGGCAGAGACCGCAGGCGAATCAGCTGACGGGTCACCAGAGCCGTGTCGTGGACACGTGGCTCGGCCTTAATACTTGGAATTCGCTTCTCATTCAGCAGAATGACTCTTGGAGTATTCATA
>JBAQCU010000034.1:0-5181 GCA_049294435.1 Minisyncoccia bacterium | reverse complement strand
CGTCGAACACGACGGGTCGCACGAGCAGGGCCGAGCGGAGGGAGGAGTGACGGCGACGAGCGAGCGCTTGGCAAAGTCCTAAGTAAAATAAAAGACGGAACGCGAACGCGTTCCGTCTTTTATGTTGTGCGTAAACCCCTTGCATTTTTGGCTCAATATGGTATAATTAAAAACAGAACAATAATAATATAAACGGTTCTTTTTTTAACTTAAACACTTCATCCAAGGGGAGAAAAGCATGAGATTATTTTTGTCTTTCCCAGTACCAACTGGGCTAGTTGCGCCAATGCTTAGTGAGGCAATAACAAATCTCACTGCTGAAAAAAGATTGAAGCATAGCTGGCTTCTTGAAATGGTGACGCCGAGCTTGGATAATAACAAGGAGTTCGGAGCAGTTGTATACCCATGTCGCAGAGATCCAAAAAATGGGGACATGGTTGCATTCAAGGAAAGGAGGATTGTTTTGAAGTCCTTGCCAAACGGTACGAAGATAAGAACTCGCTTCGTGGAAATCGGATTTGGTAGTGGACCATCCTTTTCACCTTTATTGGGAACCGAGGACTGTCCAAGCAAAAGCTTGTTTAGTAAAGACAGAAAATATTTCGCCGATTTCTCAGCGATTGTTGAGGCATTGGGAAAACTTCTCACAGCTGCCAACACGGCCTCCGTTTCTGCTCCTAAAGAGAGGGAAGAAAAAATTACCGTTGAATGAATAACGGCGCCACCCGCACAATAAATATTTGTGCGGGTTTGTTTTGTATAAAATATGAAAACCCACCAAAATTTTCATACAAAAATTTAAGCGGGCAAGAAAAACGGCAGTCGCGCAAGCGACTGCCGTTAATTGCTACTTATACCCTCCCCAATTAACCTCTTCGCATCCCGCCCAAAATATCAAGCGAAACGAAGAGAGAAATTTGGGATGGTATTAGTGATTGTGATTGCAATTTTGTCCAAGGTTGTGGTGGAAATGATCATGCCCGCAACCTTGGCCACGCCAGATTCTTGGAGAAAGGATAAACATCATGTATCCTGCAAGCCCAAGTGAAGCGAGATAGTCGATGAGGCGAACTAGAAATTCATAGAGCTCACTTTCTATGCCAACGAATTTTCCGCTCAGTTCAACGAGCAAGATAATAGAAATTATTCCACTGTGCCACGTATCTGACTTTGCGTGTGAGATGAGCCCGCTAATAGTGCTGTTCGGAGCGCGCTTTTCGGCTTGTGTGAGCATGCGTAGGCGTAGCAAGTCTATTGCGAGACCAAACAAAACTGCAATCAATACTGCCGGTAACCAAACAACATAAGTGTCGCTGGCCCACCTGCTGTATGCCTCGTTCGCAATGAAGATAGCTCCAAAAGTGAGAAGCACCGATATTACCTTATCACCAAGTCCCCGAATCTTCTTTGCCCGATGTGGCTTATCAAGAACTTTCTTGGCAATATACACACCAACGAAATCTGCAAAAGAATCCGATATGGCGTGCATTGAATCAGAGAGCGCCATCATACTGAACTTGTATCCGACAATCCATTGCACTAGACCTGCAATGAGTGCGAGGATGCCAGTCGTTGTGTAGAGCTTACCTTCACAGACGCAAGGACTCGCTGGGGAGGAGCAGTGAGCTAAATGCCCACTTTGAATCATGTGAGCTATCACAATAACACCTTCCTTTCTTTAAGAAATTTTAATGTTCAAGACTTGACCTTTTTTGATTATAGCAAAAAAAGACTCTATTGTCAAGCGGAAGGAAGTCTGTTATATTGTACGTATGCTTTTCACAGGCAAGGGTGACAACGGTACAACGAGCGCGTTTGGGTGCGATCAGCGTTTTTCAAAAAGCTCAGTAATAGCTGAGGCGCTTGGAACACTTGATGAAATTAACTCGTTTCTCGGTGTTGTAAAGATGAACGAGCAGGCGAGTGGAGTAGCCAAGATTATCGCGGATGTTCAGCAAAACCTTTTTACAATTCAAGCCGAAGTTGCAGGCGCGGACAAGCATATCAGCGAGGAAAAGGTTCGCGAATTAGAAAACATTATCAAAACAATTGAGGCAGAACTTTTGCCGATTAAAACATTTTTTGTTTCTGGTGGTACAGAACTTGCTTCACTGCTGGACTTTGCGCGTACGCTTTCCCGCAGAGCAGAGAGGCGAGTAGTTGCTGTACAGGAAGAAGGAAAACAAGCTGTAAACAAGCACACTCTCGCATATCTAAACCGTTTATCAAGTTTGTTGTACGCGCTCGCTCGACAAACGAACCATAAATCTGGTATAACGGAGGAACCGCCTAGATATCGGTAGTAAATAGACAAGTAGAATAAATGGTGGCTATGGTGTAATGGTAACACTAGAGTTTGTGGAACTCTCGACCTGGGTTCAATTCCCAGTAGTCACCCCAAGCGCAAAAAAACCGCTTTTAAGCGGTTTTTTTGTGCTTGGGGACTACATCGCGATCTCGCAGACTCCTGCGATACATGCTAATTCTTTTTTTACATCAAGTTCGTCGGATTTTTCGTACGAAATGATTTTTGAGTAATCAATGTGCTCAAGTCGTTTTGCAAGTTCAAGATATCTTTTCTCGTTAATCTCCTCGTATGGAGCGAGCTGGTAAACGTGATTATCGCGTGGAAGGAAAGACAAACCGCCAACTATATCCCAATTTTTATAAATCCAGTTGGCAACCTCAATCCATTCATCTTCTCCGATAGAAACCGTGACTGATGGGTTGTGTTCGGTGTAATGCACCTTTACGACCTTCCAATGCTCTAGTTGGTCTATAGCCGAGATGTCATTTTTATAAATGGAACCTTTTGGCGCTTTTACAGGAAATTCCAAAACATAAGTTGTTGCGTTTTCTGCAGATTGTCCGACTTCTGGAAGATATGGCACACCCTGGTCTTTGAGCATCTTGAAAAGAGCGTCTGTTGCTGAGATCCTAACTCTGCGAATATAGAACGGCGCATGACGTGGGTGCATTCCTGACGAGCAGTCAACCGTTTGTGAAAGCGTGCCAGAAGGTTTTACTGCAGTGGTGCAAGTAGAAGAGCTAATTCCGAACCTTTTTGCGTACACTTCGTTTACCTTGTTCACCTCATTCTTTAGCTTCTTTAAGACTCCCGGGTCTCTTGCGAGTTTTGAATCCCACTGCCCAGTGATGGAAACGCCTAGCAAACGTTCCTTATCGCAATTTTCTTTCCATCTCTTTGAAAGGTAAGGGAAATTGGTGAGACTTGATTGATACGTGCCGAGAATTGTTGCCAAGCGAATTTTCCTCAAAAGCGACTCCTCGGTATCTTCTGCGCGCGCAACAACTTCTGACAAATTACAGAATTGTTTTGATTGCAAAATAATTTCTCCGCAAGGGTTTGTGCCAATCGGCCCAATGATAGTTTGACCAGTTGGATCAAAATAACCCTCGTATTCTTCCTGTAGCATTTTTAGTCTTCGTTCAGGCAAGGTTTTTGAGAGCGAACCTCTGTTAAATATGCCTCTCTCACCAGAACCAGACTTCATAAGCGCTGTCCATTCCTCAATAAACTCTGTATTGGACGGCTTTTGAATGTAAACTGCGGAGTTGTTGGCAAGCATTCTCTGTGGTTCGTTCATATAGAAAGCGCCCTGCTTTGAATCGCGAATGTCGTTGTCGTCTAAGTCAGATAGGGAAATCATGGCGCTCCTCCTCACCCCACCTGCCACGACGCAGTCACCAATCATACAAATGATGTCGTGTACATCTATATTGCGGAGTCTCCTACCTTGGCGAGCAAGCATCTTTTCCCTTGCAAATGCTAGAAGTCTACGAATCGGTTCAGGGCCTGATGATTTCCCGCCCATAGTTTCAAGTCGAGCGCCAGCAGGACGCAAAAGTGAAAAATCAAAATCAATGTCGCTTCCTTCTGCCCATGCAGTCATTCCAATCACAAGAGCGTCCGCCCAGCCTTCCTTGCTGTCTGGAATTTTGTGATTTTGAATTTTTTTACCAGTTTGGAGGTTAATTTGAGGGAATTTTTGTACATTTTGGCTCTCAGCAGACCATCCAGCACCAGTGCCACACATTGACACGTACATTATTTCCGCGAGGTCTTGAAAGTTCTCAGGAGCAATGTAGGAGCAGTTATACGCGCAAACATTCGTCTTCCTTGTGGCCTTGCCTGCAAACTGCAAGAGTCTCATTGATGGCATAGCTTCTTGTTTCAAAATGCCTTCTCGGAGCTCCTGGTACTCTGAATCCTTGAGCTTGTCGCCCATATTTTCCTTCATAAATGAAATATAACGGTCAACAGTCTCTATCCATGTCTCTCGGCGACCCTCCTCGGCAATCCAACGGGAATATGTGCGGTAATAAACGAATTCACCTAGTGGGTTTCTGAAGTATTGCTTGCTGTCGTCAACAAGTTTCTTTACTTTTGGAGGAACACGAAGCCCTTTTGCGCGTAGATTAGCCCTTTTTTCTCGGTAAATGATGTATGTCTTTGCTGTTTTGACATATTCAGACAAAATGAGCTCTTTTTCAACGGTGTCCTGGATTCCTTCAACATTTGGGGTGAAATTTTTGTATTTTTTTGTGATTCTAAGCGCGTCTGCGTACACTTTGTTGGCAACAACCCCCGCTTCTTTAAGGGAGCCCTCGTGTGAAGCGAGCATAGCTTTGTAAATTGCCTGAGTTATTTTATCAACGTCAAAAGGAGCAATAGAACCGTCTCTTTTTTGAATATTTTGCACTGTTGTTTCAGTAGATACGGTCTTTTTTTTTGTTTGCATGAACTATGTTGTTAAATTGATAAATAGTGAACTCTTTGTTTCGTTATTATATCAACCTGGTCGACAAGATAAAAGTGGAAAAGTAAAGAATAAACAGTTTTGCATCAAGCGTGTTGCACTTGTCAATCTCAGTTGCTCATTTGTGTTGATACGGCATAGGTAAATGTCTGGTTGGTTAATTGTGAAATTAAAATTTCCTGTTTTTATGCGAAATTCGGAGCATAGTTACTATATGAAGAGTAAATATTTCATTCTAATTGCTACTGTTGCAGTGTACTTTTACTCAGCAACTTTGAATTACGAAACTACTTATAATTCTGTCTTTGCGAGCGCGAAGCGCGTGGCAATCCAGGACAAACACATAGATTGCCACGTCTGAGTACCGACTCGCAATGACAGAAATAGAGTTTCGTAATTC
>JBAQCU010000033.1:0-8404 GCA_049294435.1 Minisyncoccia bacterium | reverse complement strand
AAACGCTTCCACGCGCTCCTCGCTTGCTAATATAGGTCAATACCGCGTGGTCTCAGCGTCCAAGATTCTGCGCCCAAGGCGTGAATTTGGTAATTCAGAATTTGCTAATTCAGCCACGCTTTTGTATAAGCGAAGCGAATTCCAAGTATTAAGGCCGAGCCACGTGTCCACGACACGGCTCTGGTGACCCGTCAGCTGATTCGCCTGCGGTCTCTGCCGCAGGGGCCTATATTATAGCGTTTTACGCTATAATAATTTTATGTCGCACAATATTCCACAAACCACACTCAGTGCATTTGCAAGGCAATATCTTGAGTATTTGGAAATAGAACGTGGGCGAAGTTTAAAGACCATTGAAAATTACGATAGATACCTCACTCGTTTCTTGAAAGCGAGCGGAGCAAAAGAGCCAAAAGACATTGACGACGAACTTATGCGCTCGTTTCGATTGTGGCTCAACAGACAGAGTGCCGGAGTTCGTGAAGGTCGCCAAGAAACATTAAAAAAGAAAACACAAAATTATTATCTCATTGCGATTAGAAGTTTTCTAAAATATTTGCGTAAGCGTGGCATAGAATCTTACGCGCCTGAAAGGATTGAACTCGCAAAAGTTGCTGAGCGTACGATTGACTTGCTCACACCGCAAGATTTGCGACGGCTACTAGACGCGCCAAACGGAGACACAGTAAAGGAACTCCGCGACAAAGCAATCCTTGAATTATTTTTTTCTACTGGGCTCCGTCTTTCAGAACTGTGCGCGCTCTCACGCGATATTGATCTCTCTCGTGATGAAATATCCGTGCGAGGCAAAGGAGAAAAAGTGCGTGTAGTATTTATTTCAGATGATGCAAAAAAAGCAATAACTGCATACTTAAAAAAGAGGGAGCGTCGCGTTTCAACGGACGGTACGCGACGTGATTCCGTAGAATCAGACATGGATGACGCGCTTTTTGTGAGTGAGGGTAAGCGCGCGCGTGAGGATGGCTCAATACGTTTAACACCGCGATCTATTGAACGTATGGTGAAATTTTACGCTGTAAAGGCAGGCATTATGGACAAAGTAACTCCTCATATATTACGTCATTCGTTTGCAACTGATCTGCTTTACAATGGCGCAGACATTCGCTCGGTACAAATGATGCTCGGTCATTCAAATATTTCTACAACACAAATTTATACCCACATCACTGACAGCGAGCTTCGCAACGTCCACAAAAAGTTTCACGGGAAAGGGCGATAATAATCACCGTCACGTATCACAAGTCATGACTTGAGATACGTGACGGTGTGAAGAATTATAAAATAGAAAATATAGAGTACTATATTAACTCCTCGGCTCGGAAATATTAAAGATTACTTTAATTCTTCTCTCGCCCTACGTCGTTAATAAAAAAGGCGGATTTGCGTAAGCAAATCCGCCCTAAACCGTAACCCTAAACCAAAGAACAATTATCTAGCGAGTAACTACGTAGTATCCTTTTCCATCGGATCCTTTGACACAGATAGTTGGCTTAGTGAGAACTTTAACTTTGTAGTTTATCCACTTGAAACCCAGAGCTTCAGAACTCCTCCTTTCAACAACCTCATATCCACTATCCCTGATTATTTCTTCTAATAAATTGAAGTCTTTATCAGGACTCTCTGTCTCCGCACTTTGAAGATTTGCGTGTGTGAAGGTTATGAGTCCGCCTGCAGCTAAATACGCCTTTCCTTCCTGGAACATTCTTTTATGAATGCGAAAGTCGGGGTCATACAGTGCCGTTGTTATTCCGGACTCTTTCTCGGGGCTGAAATTAACAATTGGTAGATTGGCAATAATGAGATCGTACTTTTTCTGTGGTAATGAAGAAAACAAATCCCCTTGATAAACAGTGATGCACTCATCGAAACCATTTTTCTGTACATTCTGTTTAGTGCAAGCCACTGCGACTGGATTCATGTCCGTTGCATCTACTTGAGCTGCCCCAGCAAGAATTGCAACAATTGATTCAATCCCCGTTCCAGATCCAATGTCAGCGACCTTCATCCCACTCAAATTACCGAATGTTTCGTATACGAATCGTGAGGATACGCTGTAGTTACTCTTTGGCGGGAATACCTCAGGGTAGACATCTATCGGCACTTTTTTATCACCGATATTTACCTCAACTCGGTAGACTCCACCTACTGCCTTGTTCCTTGAATCTTTTACGAAATTTTGAGTAATTTCAGGGTTTATATTCACTTCAAGATCCTCTTAAAAATGATGGGTTTGACAAATTGCTACTTCCTGTCTTCAAGTGTGACAGGCTTGCAAAAGTTAAGCAAACTCTCCATAATAGGAGAATAGCCACAGAAAATTTAATATGGACCTTGATTTACTGCTACAATTTGGACTGCATAAAAACGACATCAAAGTATATGAGGCGCTTGTTTCTCTTGGTCAGACAAAAAGTGGCGAGCTCATGACACAGGCAAAAGTGGGAAGCTCGCGCCTATACGCGTCTCTTGATGCGCTCATTGCAAAAGGGCTCGTGTCGTATGAGGTGCGCAACAACGTGCGTTACTATAAGCCAGAAAAGATTGACGGAATGATAGAGCAGAGCAAAGAATCCACTCGCGCACTCGAGGCACTTGCGGAAAAAATAAAATCAATCACGCCCGTAGTCGCAGAGAGAAATGAAACGAACGTGTTCGAGGGGTATCACGGGTTCAAACGTGCGTTTCATGAACACGTAGACAGGATGGGTAAAAAGGAGGAGCTTCGCATTATCGGTTTCGGCGCACGTGCCCCTGAAAAGCGCGCACTTTCAAAATTCCTTGACGAGATAAATGAGATTACGGAAAGTAAAAAATGCAAGATTAATATTTTGTTTGACGATGAATTTAAAGGGAAACCAGGCACCGCAAATTTGGGGAAAGATACAGATGTCCGATTCCTCCCCTCTTCATATTTTGGTCCTACCGCATATAATATTTCAAAAACTGAAGTACTTCTCTCTGTGTGGGGCAAAGACCCGCTTGTTATTCGTATTAGAAACCCAATCCTTGTGGCGAGTTTCACGGCACACTTTGATTTTCTAATGAGCCTTTCGAAAAAAAGTGAATAATAATTAAACGCGCGGGACTGTTATTGTCCGGCGCGTTCTTGATACTAAAACTATTCTTCGTCAGGGTGAAGCATTTTGTGTAATCGTGTTAACTCCGCTTCACTTCTTTTGAGTTGCGCTTTTGTTTGTCTGTATCGGCGAAAAGAAATGAGAGTGCTAGCCCTTAGAATAATTACAGCATTTCGCAGATTAACTACA
The DNA here is from genome assembly GCA_049294435.1 of Minisyncoccia bacterium. Lineage (GTDB taxonomy): Bacteria > Patescibacteriota > Minisyncoccia > Phycocordibacterales > UBA1550 > UBA1550. Next base: position 5,117 of record JBAQCU010000033.1, on the reverse strand, counting down.
CCTGCTTGCAATGCTTCAAACTGCTGTCTGGCTATTCGCGCTTGCTCGTCTTCGTCATATGTTGATGTAGTGCTCACGATACACCTCCTTTCTATAAATTGTTTACTATGTTAAGTCTATCCCCTATTCGTAAAATGTACAATGGTTCTATATACTGTAACTATGAAAATCATCTCATGGAATGTAAACGGCTTGCGGGCGGTTCACAAGAAGGGCAGTTTTGCTAGTATAATTAAAAAGAATCCAGATATACTGTGCTTGCAGGAAACAAAGGCTGAGGCTGAACAGCTTACTGATGAGGTGCGGAATCCTGTTGGGTATTTTTCATATTTTAGTCATTCTAAAATGCGTAAAGGATACAGTGGTGTTGCTGTGTATTCAAAAACAAAACCAGAAAAAGTGGAGGAAGGAATGGGTCTAAAGGACATGGACCAAGAGGGTCGCCTCCTTGTCCTTTATTACCCAGACTTTGTCCTTTTGAATTGTTATTTCCCTAATGGTGGTGGTGGACCAGACCGCTTGAAGTATAAACTAGATTTTTACGATGCATTCCTTGGTTTCACAGAGAAACTTCGAAAAAAAGGGCATAAAGTAGTTATTTGTGGAGATGTAAACACCGCTCACGAGGCTGTGGACCTGGCCCGACCAAAAGAGAATGAAAAGAATACTGGCTTCCTACCTGAAGAACGCGCGTGGATTGACGAGCTCATCTACCACGGCTACATAGATATCTATCGTCATCTTTATCCAAACACAAAAGATGTGTACACATATTGGGATATGAAAACTTCCGCGCGTGATCGCAACGTCGGCTGGCGCATTGATTATTTTTTTATCACACCCGACATACTTCCACGTGTGAAACAAGCCATCATGCTTTCCGATTTCTACGGCTCCGACCATTGCCCAATTGTACTGGAGCTTAAAAATTAATTTTTAAAACATGACCAAAAAAACAAAAGAAGAGGAATTTGATTTTGCAAACACAGGCTGGGCTTTTGCCATTATAAACAACAAACTTGCAGAATTCTATTTTGACAAAAAGAAACGCGGGTCAATTCATTCACATTGCTATGTAAAACTTGAGGAGTATAAAACCAAGCAAGAGCAGAAGATGATACGAGAAGATATCGTAAAGTATAAATTTACATGGAAGAAAGGAGAATACAAACAAGTCCCAGTAGCTCCCGAGGCGAAAACCAAAAAATCAAAAGTTGCTCGAAAAGACTAGCGACTATAAGTATTATTTCCCTTAAACTCAATTTTAATAATGTCTACGACTCCTTGGGTTGTTTCAAATGTAATGCGACATTGACCTACACGAACACGGTAGGTCAATGAGAAGTCTTTTAGTTTTTTGATATCAAGATTTTCAAAATTACCAGAACGTATCTTTAAAAGAGTCGCAAGGATTTTTTCTTGTCGTGCTGCATCTAGTTTTGCGACGAATTTATCAATCTTAGAAGTCATTTCGATATGGGAGGCACGCGATACTATTTCTTGAGACGCTTAAGAGAGGCAATCACATCCTCAATAGGTACGCCCCCTTTTTTAATTTTGGTGAAATCAATAGCGGTTTCCCAAATTCCATCATCCCCCCAGACGTCAACGGGCGCAAGGCGAAAGATTGGTTGCGAACGACGAACGACAATAAAAGACTTCCCTTTTTGAACGCCAGAAATATACGAATCCATATTCTCCCGCAATTCCTTGAGCCCCACAATGTTTTTTGTCGCTGTTTTCATATACAACAAGTTTACCCTAAGATTAACTTTATCGCAAACAGCAAGCTTCTGTTTTTCAGCGCAGTAGCTTAGGGAACATCTATTCGTAGTCATGACTACGAATAGATGTTCCCTACCCAGTAATCTACTTAATCACCTTACTCTTATCATACTCATCCCCCAGTCTTGACCACAGCATTTCGAAAATTTGGCGCATTGCTTTTGCCACAGTTGGGGATTCAATGATTACACCGACAGAAGAGTCCCAGAAAAGTATTTTAATAAAGTTTGGATAAAATTCAAAAGAAGCATTTGAGCTGAACATATCTTTCGGAATAAATTTAGGGACGAACGTTTTGTCCTGTAGGTATTCTTCAAAACCTTTCAGTGTCTCCGTTTCGGTAACTAAGCCTCTTGCGGTAATATTATGCTTCACTCGGTAATCGTTAAACTCAAATGATTGTTCGTATGTTTCCTCTGTCGTAAAGTCTGGGTTTGCAAAAAAACCGACGATCTCAGTATTATGTAACTCCTTTACGCGATGCATCAGCGCCTGCTTCATCCCCTCTTTCCCATCGAAATACAAAATAGTCGGTTTGTCCTGCCACGCTTCCGTTTTTCTTTACCCATATTTCACCCCGTGTTTTTTACGGGAACGGCGAACCCCGTTTCTTTATTCTGCAAAGAATGCCTCGGTTGTTTCAATATAATTTTCAAGCCAAAGGAGTGCGAGGGGGCGGATGTTGCCGAGCTCATAAAATGCGATTACGCATTTTTTATACTCAACTTCGTTAACCGTCCTCCATGCAACTGGAGGCATGTTATTTTTGTGGAGTACCGCGTTCGCCAGGTGTCGCGAGGTGCGTTTGTTGCCGTCTGCAAAGGGCTGGATGTAGGCAATGCCCGCAAGCAAAATGAGCGCTGACTGAAATTGGTCGCTCTCTTTTTTGACGAGATCAAGAAGTCGCTCAAGCGCCTCTCGTATCTGCGATTGAAATTGGAGCGGTATGTAGTTTGTCCCTGTGATGCCTACTTGCGCAATGCGTAGGTCGTGCGGGATGCCGAGGTCAGCAACGAGCATTTTGTGCATGTCGGTAAGTGTTGCTACAGAAAGCAAGTCTGGGAATGCGTCACTCATCATCAGGTCAAAAACTTTTTTTTGATTGAGGATCATTGTCGCGTCCTCGTGTGGCTTCCCTCTTGCCTCCACTTTGTTTTTGATAAGGTCTTCGGTTTCGAGGAGGGAGTAGGTGTTCCCTTCTATTTTTGATGATTTCCATGAAAATTCAATAGCACAGCGTTCGTATGCGAGCGTTTGGTACTCTTTCGGAGTTTTTTCCTTCCACGCGCGGTAAAGTTCCGTGGTCTCGACTATTTTTTGTAGTTCCTCATCAGAAAAAGTTGTTTCGCATGAATCAAAAAGGTTGTGATTAAAAAGTGTTTTAGCGGTTGTGGTGTCGTTTGAATTGTAAACGCCAAGATCAAAATCATACGCACGGATAGCACCTTGTACAATAGAGTATTTGATCGCACGCCCTAATCCTGTGTGGACAATGAGTCCATGACCCCGCAGTTCCTTGATGTAGCGAGAAAGAGTTGTATGAGGGATATCCCCGCCTATTTTTTTGCTTATTTCGGCAATTCCAAGTTGGCCATACCGTGAGATGGCATAAAGGATTTGCGACTGTGGCCTAATTTTTGATAATCGTACCATAATGACCCTTTTATCGTACCACAGTGGTATGATAAATACCAACTTTTGGTGTGATACTATTTAACTCCGTGTTTTTTGCGGATGATGGCGAGCTCTGCTTCTTCTGCTTCTTCCTTCTTCTCTTTCCCTTCTTCGCCGAGTTTCTTTAGTTCATCTATAGGGAGCTTTGCGAGTTCGAGGGTGCGTTTCACGAGAAACTCTTCGGTGTTTCGTTCTGGGTCATCGAGCACTTCCTCAAGAAGTGCGTGTAGAATAAATCCAAGCTTTGGTCCAGGTTTTTCTTTTGTAACCTCCATAATTTTTTCTCCATCAACTTTGAGCATTCCTACTGATACTGGTGCGCGCATTGCTTCCTCTACCATCGCTTCATACTTGCGCAAACGATAGGGCGCCTCTTTTGGGCGACCCATGCCGATACGATCGCATGCACGAACTTTCATCAGGTCCCACACATTATCCGGACCAACATTTTTTACAATGCGACGTACTGCAGAGAGCGTAATTTTTTCTATATCAGAAAAAAATAAATGATAACGTACGAGAGCGGACACAACGTCCACGATTTTTTTAGGGTATTTGAGGCGCTCAAGGGCTTTACGGGTAACGCGCCCGCCTACGACGTCGTGTCCATAGAATGTCCAATCTTTGTTTTCTTCAGACCAACGGCGGGTTTCTGGCTTTGAAACATCATGAAACAAAGCACCAAGGCGAACATGAATCGGCCACTCGCGGTCTGCGGAGTGTTGGAGCGCGCGAAGGTTGTGTTCCCATACGGTATAAATGTGCGCACCATTTTGTTCAATCTCAATCCCCCGTTCAATATCTGGAGCAATATATTTTAATAATCCAAGCTTCTGACACATTACAATTCCAATCATCGGATTCTTTGTCATAATCATTTTCGAAAATTCATCACGAATACGCTCCATAGAAATGTGCTTCAAGTCTCCTGCTTTTTCTACAACAGCATTCTGTGTTTCAGCTTCTATGGTAAAGCCGAGATCTGTCGCAAGGCGAACCGCGCGAAGAACACGAAGAGCATCCTCGTTGAATCGTTCTTGTGGATTACCCACCGTACGAAGCACTTTGTCCTTTATGTCCTTTAGACCACCATGAATGTCCTTTAGATGTCCTTTAGATTCATCATATGCGATAGCATTTATCGTGAAATCACGGCGTTTCAGATCTTCTTCAAGTTTCCCGTGAAACGAAACGCTGTCTGGACGACGTTTATCGGTATATGCGCCTTCACTGCGATATGGAGTTACCTCCACTACTTTTAATGTTTCATCCTCTGTTTCATTTACAATGCCTACTGTCCCATAATCATTCTCGTAGAAGGAATCTTTAAAAAGTGCCTGGATTTGTTCAGGAGTTGCATTTGTAGTTGCGTCCCAATCCTTCGGCTTTATTCCCTGCAGTATGTCACGCACGCATCCGCCAACCAAGTGCGCCTCAAACCCAGAGTTTCGCAATGTTTCGGTTACACGTGAAACTTCAGAAGGTATTTTATACGAGATCTCCGCTTTCATATTAGTACTGAAATCATACAGCTTTTTTTGCCTTTTGACCATATTTGCGGTAGAGTTCAGATAAGTTTCACCCGTCTAATTTTTGATTACAAATTTAGTCGGGCAAGCGAGAAACCTGCCCTCGTAGTGAAATGGATATCACAACGG
>JBAQCU010000032.1:0-14454 GCA_049294435.1 Minisyncoccia bacterium | reverse complement strand
AGATTCTGCGCCCAAGGCGTGAATTTGGTAATTCAGAATTTGCTAATTCAGCCACGCTTTTGTATGAGCGAAGCGAATTCAAAAATTTTAGGTCCAAGACCCGAATCTGCAGATTCGCCTGCGGTCTCTGCCGCAGGGGCCTATATTTAATCTAGCATTAAAATAGATTAAGAATAAGGTAGCGACCACTACCTTATTCTTAATCTATTATTGGCATTTGAATACATTTGAAATTTCCAATGAGAAAGGACATTAGCACAACCTATAAGTTCAATTCTCTTCTACTCATAACGAAGCGCGTCAATAGGGCTTTTGTTTGCTGCTGTTCGCGCTGGGTAGATACCGAATATGAGGCCGATACTACCAGAGACACAAATACCAAGCAAAGCAGCAGAAACGGGAAACGAGAATGTCCACGCAATAGCTGTTAATGAGTTAATAGTCGTGGCAATTCCCCATGACAGAAAGGCACCAAGAAAAATTCCAATGATTCCACCAAGCCCAGTTAGTATTACGGCCTCCAATAAAAATTGTGTTAGCACATCTTTATATGTTGCGCCGAGAGCTTTGCGAAGCCCGATTTCTTTGGTGCGTTCTGTGACAGAAACTAGCATTATATTCATAATTCCTATTCCACCAACGATGAGTGATATTGCAGCGACTGCAGCGAGGAATATTGTAAGTACGTTTGTTATAGAAGAAAGACTCTCGGCGACTTGAACCTGAGTAATCACAAAGAAGTCATCTTTTTCGTTTCCTGTAATATCGTGAGCTTCCCTTAGGGTCAACTTGATTTCTTCAGTCGCCTGATCAATGAGTAACTCACTTTTAGCCTGTACAATAAAGCGTTGGAAATGTTTTATGCCAAGCACATAATCTTGCGCAGTAGTGTACGGGATAATAGCCGCTTCATCAAAATTGAAAAAATCCTGACCCCGCTCTGTAATTACTCCTATAACCCTAAAGTTATGACCTTTCATTTTGATTACCTGCCCAATTGCCTCGTTTGCGCCAAATAATTCATTTTTCACCTTATTGCCGATGACCACATATTTTGCTCGCGCGCGCACATCTTCATCAGTAAAAAATACGCCGTCTTTTAGTGGCATGTCAAAAATCTCTTCTATGATCGGAGATGCGCCAAATATAGTCAAGTTGAAAGTGTCGCTTTTGTATGACGCTCCAGATGCTCCAAAAGCGATGGGAAGCACGTGCTTGATACTTGGGGTATTCTCGCGTCTTCCGAGTAAATCAAGATCCCGCTTCTTTAGTGAGTCATTAAAAATTTGAGCTGCATCAGACGGGCCCGATGGTTCGCGTCCACCCCCAACTATGATAGTTTGCGCGCCCATGCCCTTTACTTGGTCTAAAATTAGATCTTGAGCGCCTTGACCCAATGACATAACGAGTATGATAGCGGTGACGCCTATGACAATTCCCAAAATAGTAAGCAAAGAACGCGCGCGGTTTTGCTCTAATCCTCTGTATGCTGTATTAAGACTGTGTTTTAGACGCATTGTATTATTTCATAAGGATTCCTCCGTTTGTATGCTGACGCTCTGAGACTTCTGTGTCGCTCTCAACTAGGCCATCTTTGATGTGAATGATGCGTTGCGCATGCTCCGCGGTGTATGTTTCGTGTGTTATTAGAATGATTGTGTGTCCATGTTTTTCATTTAGGTCCTGAAGTGTCTGCATAATAGATCCACCCGATTTTGAATCTAGGTTCCCAGTTGGCTCATCTGCAAAGATTACTTCAGGTTTGCAGACTAAGGCGCGAGCGATGGCTACACGTTGCTTCTCGCCACCAGAAAGACGCGTTACATCGTACTCTGTTCTGTGCGAGAGCCCAACATCTTCAATGGCTTTGCTTACGCGGTCAACCCATTCGCTCTCTGGTATGTCAGAGTAGAATAATGGAAGCTTTACGTTTTCAAAAACGCTTGCATGAGGAAGCAAATTAAACGATTGAAAAATAAAGCCAAGCCTTCTGTTGCGTATATGCGCCATAGCGTCACCAGCATAAGTGCTTGCTTCTTTGTTTTCAAAAAGATACGAGCCACCAGTGTATCCATCTAGGAAACCTAGCATATGTAGAAGAGTGGATTTACCAGAGCCAGAGGGTCCCATTATCGCTACAAATTCTCCACGGTCTATAGAAAAGGAAATACCATTAAGTACTGGAGTTTCAATCTCCTCGTTTACATATACTTTAGTAAGATTTTTTAATTCAATTAATGGCATATTGATGAGTTCGTAAAGTCGAAAGTTTTTAAAGTTTGTAAAGTCAATTCAAATCCCAGCATCTCTTTATGAACTTGGTGACTTTATAAACTTTAAACTGTTCATTTAGTCCTTTGGTGCCAAGATAATTATTGTTCCTTCTGCAATATCAGACAAAATTTCAATTGTTCCATTTGAACCTTTCAGCCCAACATTAACCGGTGTGTCAGTTGTAGTTCCGTCAGAAGAGACAACGCGTATGAATTTTTCATTTTCTTTTGTAATGACTGATCTTTCAGGAACAAAAACTACGTCTGTTCTGGAGGCGGTCGCTATGTCTATGTTTGCTGTCATTCCAGACTTGACTTGAGGGTTGTCCTTTGTGAACTGAAAAGTCACTTTGTACGTTGGTACATTGTCAATTATTGTTTCTGCCGGATCTATTTTTGCTACACTTCCAGCAAATAGAACATCAGAACCATACGCATCTAGTGTTATACGCGCCATATCACCAATCTTTATTTTTGCAATATCAGCTTCGGGAACATATGCATCAATTTCAAATGACACATCTGAGATTATTGTGAATACACTCTTGCCGACAGTTGACCCTTCGCCGTTTTTTATATCTACTTTTGTTACAACACCCGATACAGGGGAGACAATGCGGTATTTTGCGAGCTCGCCACGCGCGGAAAGGACGCGCGCTTCCTGCGCAGAAAGTACCTCGCTTGCGGTTCCAGCCTCAAGCAACGAAAGTTCGTCTTTTACTTTTGCTAGTGTTAGAGATAGCGTTGCTATGGACTGTTTCTTTGTGTTTACACTTGAAAGTGCAGTTGTGATATTTACTCTCGCAGTATTTACATTTGCGCGATATGTATCCAGCGCTGTGTTTGTTATGGTGCAGTCTAGCGATAGAACGCGACCTATTGATTCAAAAAGAGATAAAATACCACCGAGATGCATGCTTGCGCTACTGAGGGCATTCATTAAAGCATCTTTTGATGGCGAAACTGGGAAGGACGAGTTTTCAGCGCGCCACACATCAAAATCAAGCTCTGCGGATTGGCGAGCAAACTCGCTGTTGCCGGCTAGCTGGCTGTCGCAGACAGAAAAAGTATATTTGTATGAAGTATTTTTGTAGCCAGAAAAAATGCCGACAGTTTTTGCGTGCAGAGAGTCGTCAGCTTTGGTAAAAGCGTCGTTTAGTATATCAGTTATGCTATTGTAAGCGTTGTCCAGATCCTGTGTGTATTTTGCAATCTCGGCTTTTTTTACAACAAGTTCCTCAGGACGAGAACCACGCTTTAGCTCTGAAAGACGCGCCAGAGCTTCAAGAAGACTTCCTTGCGCGCTTAAAGACTCCACCCCTGCAAGAAGTCTTCCTGCGACTACACGCTCGCCAACTGTTGCGTAAACACCAGCAACACGTCCGCTTTTTTCAAAACCGAGGTCAACAGCAGAGGAAGATTTTACACGACCTGTTACGCTGACTTCTTGAATTACGCTTCCACGCTTTATGACAACTGTGTTTGGCAAAACCGCTGTTTTTTTATTCGTAAAGAAAAAGTATCCTCCTACGGCAACTGCGATAACAATTGAGCCCCAAATAAATTGTTTTTTAGAAAGTTTCATAAATAAATTATAGCATGGATGAATTTAGAGCCAAACCTTAAATCTACGTATAAACTCCATTTTTACAATTTGTGTCACGGCAAAATAACAGAGGAGTATCGCTATAAGAATAGGGAAGTAACTAATTGGTAAGTCCTGCAGACCTATACTTCTACCCAAGGAAGTAAATGGGATTATAATCCCCACTGTCATAATGGAAATCGTAGTCAAAATTACCGGTGTCGTTGCTCTGCTTTGAATAAAAGGAATCTTTTGGGTGCGTATCATATGAATAATAAATATTTGTGAAAGCAGTCCTTCTACGAACCATCCCGACTGGAAAAGTGACTGCTCAGCCACTGTGTTCGCACTAAATATAAACCAGAGTACTGTAAATGTGGCAATGTCAAAAATAGAACTAACTGGGCCTATGGAAAACATAAATTTCGCTATTCCACTTGCCTCCCACTTTCTAGGTTTCTCCAAGAAATCCTCGTCCATATGGTCCCAGGGAAGAGAAAGCTGAGAAAGGTCATAGAGAAGATTTTGAACTAAAAGTTGAATAGGAAGCATTGGTAGAAACGGCAGGAACATGCTTGCAATAAGAATACTAAACACATTACCGAAGTTTGAACTTGATGTCATTTTTATATATTTCATAATGTTGCCAAAAGTAATCCTACCTTCAATAACACCCAGGCTCAAAACATGAAGATCATTTTCCAGTAAAATAATATCCGCTGATTCTTTTGCTATGTCTACAGCAGTGTCTACAGAAACTGCTACATCTGATTCGTGCATAGCAGAAGCGTCGTTGATCCCGTCTCCCATAAAACCAACGGTGTGCCCATTGCTCTTGAGCGCTCGAATTATGCGCGCTTTTTGAAGCGGATCAATTTTAGCAAAGATACTTATATTCTCAGCAACATCCGCGAGCTCCTGATCGGAGAGTTTCGCGATCTCGCTCCCCAAAAGTATCGCATTGCCGGAAAGTTCAACATCTTTGCATACGCGCGAGGTCACTATCTCATTATCGCCAGTTATGATTTTAACAGTTACCCCGTGGTACTCAAGAAGCTTTAGCGCGTCTTTCGCGGATGCCTTTGGAGGGTCTAAAAAACCGATATATCCAACTAAAATAAGGTCATTTTCGTCTTCCTTGGAGTAAATATTTTTATCAGTTGCAACTTTTTTATACGCAACCGTAACAACCCGCAAGCCGTCGCTATTGAGATTCCTTGTTAGCGTTTTCGCCTCTTGGTGTGTCAGTCCAGTAATAGGGATAATTTCACCATTGTGTTCAACTTTTGTGCAGAGACTTAAAATTTCTTCCGTTGCCCCCTTGCAAATGAATAGACGTTCGCCATCGCCGTTTTCAACAATGACCGTTAATCGCCTTCGTGTAAAATCAAACGGGATTTCATCAATCTTACGATACTTTTGTTCCTCAGTAACGGAGTGATTTTGTTCCATTTTTTCAACAACCGCTTCGTCGATGAGATTCTTTAATCCTGTTTGAAAAAAACTGTTGAGATATGCCATTTGTAGAACACGGTTGCTTTCTTCTCCGTTTGAATCCAAATGCCGCACAAGCACTATTCTATTTTCGGTAATGGTCCCTGTTTTGTCGGTGCAAAGAATATCCATCGCTCCAAAATTTTGAATAGCATTGAGTTTTTTCACTATGACTTTTTTCTTGCTCATATTGAGCGCGCCTTTGGCTAAATTTGTGGTAACAACAAGAGGGAGCATTTCGGGGGTTAAGCCAACTGCCACCGCGAGGGCAAAGAAAAAAGCTTGTTGCCAATCACCTTTTGTCACCCCATTTAAAATAAATACAAGTGGCACCATCACCAACATAAAATAAATGAGAATCCAACTTACCTTATTTATACCTTTATCAAAGCTTGTGATCGGACGTGCGCCGAGGATATTTTGCGCGAGCGATCCAAAATAGGTTTTGTCTCCAATCGCAACAACGACACCAGTCGCATAACCGCTCACTACGTTGGTACCCAAAAAGCATAATGTGTTTAAGTCAAGCGGATTTTTTGTATCTGTGTCATTTTCCGCTTCGATTTTTTCTTGGCGAGTATGTGGCTTTGCGAATTTTTCTACGGGGATGGATTCTCCTGTTAGCGCGGATTGGCTGACAAAGAAGTCATCTGATGATAGGAGGCGCATATCTGCAGGAACCATATCTCCTGCGGATAGATGGACAATGTCCCCGGGAACAAGGTTTGAAACAACTATTTCGCGATCATTCTTTTTTGAAGTTTCGTCCCCCCAGTCTTGCCTTGTTACCAACGCTTTGTTTTGAACCAACGCTTTGAGTTTTTCTGCGGATTTTTGTGAACGAAATTCTTGCCAAAAACGCAGGGAGCCAGACAGGATGATCATGATTCCTAAAAGTATAACCTTTGCCCAATCGTCTTCACCTTTTGCCAAAACAACATCTGTAATAAATGATGTTGCGCCTATAATAAATAGAATAACAGTAAACGGGTTAATAAATGATTTCGCAAGTTGAATCCACCATGCCGGAGGTTTTGCATGCGCAATGTGATTCTTGCCGTATTTTCTTTCTCTCTCGCGTACCTCCGCAATCGTCAAGCCAGATTCGGATGAACGCATGGCGGTGAGTGACAAAGTCGGTTCGCCCTTTCCGAGGCGTAACAGAAGTTCAGTTACTTCATGTGTTTGTCCTAAGGTAGACATGATGGATAGTATGTGTGTTAAAAAATGAAAAATTCTCCTTTATATATTAACACGCTTTTTAGTGATATCGGAACAGACGTAGTGAGCTTGCGATGTGGATAAAGTCTGCAAGAAAATTGTGAGCGTGGTTTCAAAACGGAGTGCTTCCTTAAAATTGAAATGTCCGTTGTTCATATGACATTGACTATATTATTATTTGCGGAGTTGCGTTTTGTCCCGCTATGAAACCGGTGGACCAGCAGATTTGAAGACTAAACCCGCCAGAAGGACGATCAAAATCCAGGATATCACCCGCGAGGTAAAGATTTTCGATTTTTCGTGAGCGCATTGTTTTGAAATCAATTTCTTCAAGTGCTACACCACCCGATGTTACAATTGCCTTTTGTATTCCGAGGAGACCTGTTGGTGTGAGTGTGAGAGCTTTCATCTTTCTAACGAACGCCAAGCGAGCTGTGCGCTCCACTTTGTTTACAGGGAGTGTAGGGTTAATACCAGAGAGCTCTACAAGCACAGGAGCAAGAAGTGGCGACACAAAACCCGCAAGCGCATTTGCCCATTTTTTATTTTGCACTTTACCGAGGTGTTCGCGTAGCTTTTCGTCAAGCATTGTTTGGTCCATAGCGGGGAAGAGATCTAGCTCAATGGTCATCGTTCCTTCTCGTAGCGCCTCTCCTATGACTTGACTCATTCCTAGAACAAGTGGTCCAGAAAGTCCAAAATGAGTAAAAAGAATTTTCCCAATTTTCGCCTCGCCACGCACCTTGGCATCAAGTAGAGTGATCTTCACATTTGGGAGTGATAGTCCCTGAAGTCTGTGTACCCACTCTTCCTTAATTTTGACGGGTACGAGAGCAACGCTAGGCGTGCTAATAGTATGTCCGAGTTTTTTGAGCCATTTGAAGCCATCTCCTGATGACCCTGTTTCTGGTCGCGCTGTTCCGCCTGTGGTGAATATGAACGCCTTTGCGTAAATAACAGCGTCAGCCGTCTCAGCATTCACTATTCTATTTTTTAATGATTTCACTTTTATAACGGGAGAGTTGGTGATAATCTTCACTTTAGTGTTTTTAAGTTCATCAACCAAAACATCCAGCACGCTTTGCGCGGAGTTGCTTTGAGGGAAGACTCTACCATTCGCTTCTTCTTTTGTAGGCATTCCGCGTGATTCAAAATAATCAATCGTCTCTCGTACGCTCCATTTTGAAAAAGGTGAGAGGAGAAACTTTCCTTTTTTGCCGTATTTTTCCGCAAGCGCGCGATTGTCAAAAATCGCATTAGTCACGTTGCATCTTCCTCCACCAGTGATGATGAGTTTCTTCCCAAGAGTCTTGTTCTTCTCCACAAGGACGACAGAAGCCCCAGATTCGCTCGCGTGGATCGCTGACATCATCCCCGCAGGACCTCCGCCAACAACGCAGACATCACAAATAATTTCTTTTTCCATTCCACCCAGTTTACTTCATATTAGACTTTTGGTACAATGCTGACCAATCATGCCAATTCCAAAAATCGGAAATGTTAAATATAAGGTAAGGAAATCAAATGCAGGTCTTGGGCTTTTTGGCGAGGAGCCTATTAAGCGCGGTACGTGGATTATAGAATACGTTGGTAAAATAATAAACGGTAGAAAGGAGGTTGAAGCATACCCAGAAAACAAGTATTTGTTTGAAACAAGCGCTGTTAGAATGATTGACGGTAGCGCGCGTTCAAACACTGCTCGTTATGTAAATCACTCCTGCAAACCAAACTGTGAGGTTGATATTATTGGTGGTCGTGTGTTTATAAAATCCATTAAACGCATTGAAGAAGGAGGGGAGCTCAATTATGACTACGGAAAAGAATATTTTGATGAGTATATAAAGCCCTATGGGTGCAGATGCGCGTCTTGCAATGGGAAGGGGCAAAAGTAAAAAATTAAAAAAAATTGAGCGCAATATTTTTGCTCGGTTTCCTGTGTTGTGATTTCTATAATCCAATATTCGCGGAACTCTTTACCTGCAAGTATTCGCTCACTTTTTCTATAACCTCCTGAATAGGGTGTTGTGATTTTACAAAGTAGTCGTTAGCGCCAAGCTCAAGCGCGCGCTTGATTTCAGAGTCCTCACCAAGGTTAGAAAGAATAACCACTGGTATATGTTGCCATTCTGGGCTCTGGCGAATTTCCTTGAGTACATCAAATCCGTTTTTCTTTGGAAGAAGTAAATCTAGAAGAATTAAGGATGGTTTTTTCTTTTTTAGCTCATCAAAAACCATTTCGCCGTCTGTAGCAACGCCAACAGTGTGCCCCTCAGACTCAAGGTTGTCCTTGAGCGCCCTTACCAGGAAATCTTCATCTTCAACAACTAGTACATGATTCATGTTATTTAAAGGTTATATGTTACATTATACACCAGCACACAAAGCGTGCAAGCCGTGCGCATACATTTGACTAAAAACAATTGACAATTGACTAGAAAATCCAATGCATTCCGCACCCTCGTCAATTGCGAATCAGCTGATTCGTGTCTTGGACATAAACTACTTTGAATTACGAAACTCTATTTTTGTCTTTGCGAGGAGGTACTCCGACGTGGCAATCTATAGGTTCTGGATTGCTTCGAGTACTCGCAAAGACGAGATTAATGCCAGTTTCGTAATTCAAAGTAAACTAGCCCTTGTTAATTGTTCCCGTAGGGACGTGGACATAAAATGTGGAACCTTTCCCAGATTCTGACTCAAATGTTATTTTCGCGCCAATTTTCTTTGCAAGCATTGATGCAATATAAAGCCCAAGCCCGCTTCCGTGTGTGTCAAAAGTCTTTGCATTTGAAGCACGATAAAATCGCTCAAAAATTTGACGTTGCTCCCCTTTTGGAATACCAATACCAGAATCTTTTATAGCGAACACTACTTCAGTATTTTTTTGCTCTACTTCGATATTTATTTCACTACCATTCTCGGAATAATTAATAGCATTTGATACCAAACATTCAATAATACTTCTCAAGAGTAGTGGGTCAGTGCTAATTGTGTTGTTTATTTCGTTTGGCACTTGAATTTTTATTTGTTTACTTTCTGCTGAGCTATAAAGTGTTTCAGAAACAGTAGTAAGCAGAGATTTTATTGATATGTCTTCTTTTTTTGCAACAGAACTGTCTCCTTCTATACGAAGCACACCGAGCATATCATGCACAAGTCCAGTCATTCTTTCGTTGATTTTATAGAGTTCGTTCAGGTAATCCGTTTGCGGAGCGGTGAGTGGACCATGTATGCCTTTCTTTAATGTTTCAATAAGCCACTTTGTCCCAGAGAGAGGAGTGCGGAGCTGGTGCGAAGCTAGAGAAAGAAGATCTGTTCGTGTTTTCTCGATCTCTTTTTCTTTAGTTATGTCGCGGAATATGCTGATTGATCCTATAATTTCATTTGAGAAAGTGACAGGTGTTACGGTAACGGAAACAGGGAAAAAAGTACCATCACCTTTTTGGTAGTACAAAGTATTTAGCGTAACAGTAGTACCTACAGCGTCTTCCGACAATACGCGTTGCTCGGGTGAAATTATATTTCCGTTTTCGTCCGAGGCTCTGATTACATTAATTGCTCTTTTGCCTATGACGTCAATAGATTTTACTCCCAACATTTCTTCAGCCATACGATTCATCATGATAATATTTCCTGATTTATCTATAGCAACCACACCCTCACCAAGGCTAGCCAAGAGAGCTTCGTCTTTTGCTTTTTCTTCCTCTATTTTATATTTGGACGCTCTAAGCGCCTTTTCAGTGTCGCGTACCGACGCAATCATTGTATTGAATGATGTAGCGAGATATCCTAATTCGTCCTTTGTTCCCACTTTTGTAGAAACATTAAGGTCACCTTTTGCTACCTTCTTTGCAACGAGTACGACGTTATCAATATTGGCAAGTATGGGTCTAATAAAAATACTTATAATCACAAGTCCAATTAGAAACGCTATTGATACACCTACTATTGTAGATTGGATAAGTGTTGTCATTGGAGCAAAAACCTCAGCCTTGTCGATAGTCAATATAAGAACGGTTCCTTCCTCTTGGAAACACATAGAGGCACCGAGCACGCTAATTCCTCGATAGTCAATATACTCTTCGTTTATTTCTTTCCCATTGTCTAAACACTCTCGAACAGGAAGCGTGCTTACCTTTTGCTTTGCGTTTATGCCTTTGATCGCGCGTGTAGGGGTTACTAAGTACTGCTCACTGTTTACTATATAAATATCCAATGTTTTATATGTCTCAAGTAGCGCTCTGCTCGTATTTCTACCTGTTACAGAGGATAGCCCAGAATAAATATTTGTACCTGACCCTAATACATCCGCAATATTTTCCATATTAGAAAAATAAACATGAAGTAAGGCATCTATTGGCACTGGTTTGCCGTCTGACTCATTTATATCAAAAAGTTTAGCTGTAACGCTGATTGTCGGGTCTGCGTTACCATCTTCACCTAGTACGATACTTCCAAAAAAAACTTCACCAAACTCTGAGTTAATGGCAGATTTTAGATTGTGCACCCTCCTTTCCGCTTGCTTCTCTTCCATTTCATTCTTACCGATGCGCTCTGGACGCGTTGAAGCGATTATGACACCATCTTTATCGAGAAGATCTGCAAGAAATATTGTTTTGTCAAAAGGCATTTTTTTAGTCCTGATGTATCTTGAGAATTCTTCGGACAGGCGAGCCCGTTCAGAAGAGTTTTTTGGAGAAGCTAGTACTTTTTTTGCTGTCTCTCTGATTGTATTATCTGATGTCCAATCTATGATACGGACTTTCATGCTTCCCAGAAACGATAGATACGCGCTTTCGCTTTGTTCGGCGATGATGCGAATGTTGCCAAGAGCTTGTTTTTTGAAGACACTCCCTATAGCATATTCAGCGTAGAAAAAAATGCCGAGCGCTATAGCGGATAAAAATATTCCAAAGAATACAAAAAGTTTTATACGAAGTTTCATTTGTATTTTTATTTTACACCTAATGTATGTAATTTGCATCTATAAAACAAAAATCCCCACCGCATATGCGGTGGGGATTTTTGAGAGATTTGTATTACACACGCTCTACGTTTACTGCGCTCATTCCCTTAGGAGAGTCTTCGGTTTCAAATGTTACTTCGTCACCTTCGCGGATGTCATCAAATGTTGCACCTACGAGTGAGTTAGCGTGGAAGAAGAGATCCTTCTCCATACCTTCTGCAGTGATAAAACCAAAACCTTTGTCAGTAACCTTCTTAATTGTTCCTTTCATAATTCAAAATTATTTAACTTTACTAATATACAAAATATAGTTGCGACTTGGTAAATAGCCAAGCCACGAGACCTGCTGGTTCGGAAACACGACATCTTCCTACAACCCCTTCCTACTACTTTTGTACATCAAGTCTAGCATATCTATAGAAAAAAGTCAAGGTTTCTAAAAAGGCAAAAGAAAACCGCCTTGTGGGCGGTTTAATGGAGATTTTTTGAAAACTTTTTTTCAAGCTTTTCACGTGTGCGTGTTGGGTCGTTTGTATAAACATGCAGTTTTTGAACTGTTCCCGATCCACGAACTGAAACTGTCCATCCACCATTTATTGATAAGAACTTCATCCCAAACTGACCACTGTTTGTTTGAGTGATTACCCCAAGAGAGATTTTTGTGACCTCGTCAAAAGTGTTAGCGAGTTTGGCGATTTTGCTTGCTGACTCTGTCGCAGTCGTGTGTTTGCAAAACTTTGCGCCTCCAATGTGGCCTTTACGTTTTCCGTTTGACATGGTTTACCCCTTAATTAATTATCTAAAATAGAGTATTGCAAATATTCGCTTTTTAGTCAAAAACTGTAGTATCTTAGAATCGCATTGATCCCCGCTAAGTTTCTTTCCCACTCCACTGTCTCGTGAGTTTTAAGCTCCACCGTAATTGCTGGAATATTTATAGAAGCAAGCCACCCTTCTGCGTCACCGGAGATTTCGTATGCATCAAAGGATTTTACTGCGCTGTACCCAGATGCTAGAGAGTATGCGTTCATAATATCAAGAGTTTTTGGGAGAATGCCAAACTTACATTCAGATGCATATACCGCGTTTGCTTTGCTGTGCCAAAAGACGACCGCGTCTGGCTTGAAATCAAAAACGAAATCTCTGATAGCTTGAGTTTCTGGTTCAGAAAAAGCCCGTGTACCCGCGCTTACGATTTTAGATTTCCAGGTGCTTTTTGGTTTCCATTTGCAGTCAAAGTTTCTGTTTAGGTCTACATTGTTCGCGTTGAAACGTCCTGTCCCTTCAGGAAGGGAAGTATTATGGATATCTACGTTCGTAAAACGTCCTTCTTTTTTTACAACACTATAGATTCCGTCTGGATTTGCAGAGGGTATAATAGAAACAGTGATATTTCCAGGGACCACAGTCGGATTGTCTTTTAGATAATCTACAAACTTGTACGCCAAAAGAACGCTGTTCCATTCGTACCCGCCGTGAATACCGCCGACGAACATTAAATGAGTAGGTCCGCTTCCGTATATATACGCGTCAATATTCCGCCCTTCCACCGACTTGCCGATTATTTTGCGCGATACCGTCAGGGCCTCTTTTTGCGGAGCTGTGACAACGGGCGCTACATTACGATCTTTTCCAGCAACAAGGAATCCAGCAATTAGCAAAGCAAAACCAATAACGATTACGAGAACCTGCTTAAGAACGCGCGTGTTCATTACTTAGCGTAGTAGTTTAGAACGGCTTTCACTCCAGCGAGGTTTTTTGTCCATTCAGTGTCTTGGTGAGTCGTGAGTAGGACGCTTATTGCAGGAATGTTTTTCTTTGCGAGCCAGTTTGGCATATCGCCAGTTAGCTTGTAAAAGTCATAGCTTTCGTACGCAGGGTATCCAGACGCGTTTGCAAACGTGTTTGTGAGAGCTTTTGTTTCAGGAAGTACGCCGTTATGACAGCTTGATGAGAATACTCCGCCAGCAGAGCTGTACCAAGTGATAACAGCACTAGGGTTTTTGCTTTCAACATAATTTTTGAATGAGAGACTTTCAGCTTCTGAGAATGCTTTACTTCCACCACTCACTGTTTCTGTCATCCATACGCCTTTTGACTGCCAGTCGCAATCAAAGTTGCGGTTGAGGTCAACATTGTTTGCATTGAAGCGTCCGGAAATCACAACATCGCTTGATGCTGATACATCCGCTTTTGTGAAGCGCCCTTCCTTGCCTGTGACTTTTTTCAGGCCGTCCGGGTTAAGGACAGGGATAACCGTAACCTTCACATTTGCTGGAATTGTTTTGGGGTTTGCCGTTAGGTAGTCCATGAGCTCAAATGCAACAAGAGCTGTGTTCCACTCGTATCCGCCGTGAATGCCTCCCACGAACAATACCTCTTTAGCGCCCGTACCAAAGTGGTATGCAGTAATGTCGCGTTTTTCAACAGACTTTCCGATTACAGTTTTTGTTGTGTCAATTGGTTTTGCGGTCTCAGTTTTAGTAGTGGTTGCCGTGGTGACAGGAGCCCCTGTTACAGGAGCCTGTGTCACCGCTTTATTTGTAATATAAAAGTACACACCTGCGCCAATAAGAAGAGCACCGATTACTAGAATTATTATTTTTTTCATTTTGTTAGAGATACGAAATTATTAAATTTCCATATCTTAATTATACTAAATTTCGCTAATAATACTCACGGCATACTTTCTCCACGCTAGAAAAATAACGCTCCTGTATCCAACGGGATTTATAATTATAATTTTATCACAAACAAACTAATATGACCATGCTAGATGATTTTCTTGTATACTTTGAATTACGAAACTACTTATAATTCTGTCTTTGCGAGCGCGAAGCGCGTGGCAATCCAGGATAAACACATAGATTGCCACGTCTGAGTACCGACTCGCAATGACAGAAATAGAGTTTCGT
>JBAQCU010000031.1:0-1982 GCA_049294435.1 Minisyncoccia bacterium | reverse complement strand
GGTCCTTCGTTTGCGCGGTGAAAATAACCTCGCGCTTAGTCGGGATGACTTGCTCATAGTTGGGGAAAGCTCCTCCCACGAGGCGCGAAAGGAGGGTAGTTCCCTTTAGTTTAAAGGTGATCTGGTTCTCGGTCACGGCCACCAGCATCTTCTCTTCGGATCCATCCTCTATTCCAAGAACACCTAATAGACGCAGAAACTCCGCAAGGACCTTCGTCGGAACGATGACCGAGAATTCTTTATCCTTAGGGAGAATCTTTTTGGCGATGACCGCCAGGCGCCGCCCATCCGTGGAGACCATCTCCAAAACTTCCTTCTTACCCGACCAAAAAACACCGTTCAGAACGTGCCGCGTCTCATCGGAAGAGGCCGCGAACAGAGTCTTGCGGACCATTCCCCCCACCAAGGCCGCCGGCAATTCAAAAGCCGAGGCTTTATTAAAATCAGGAAGAACCGGGTATTCAGACTTAGGCGCTCCAACCATGCCGAAACGAGAGCGTCCGCATTTCAATGAGACCTTCCCTCCCGCGTCCACGGATAATTCCACATCCAGGGCGTCCGGCAGACTGTGGAGTATGTCCGCGAACTTTTTGGCCGGGATGGTGATGGCTCCATCACTCTCTATCTCCGCCTTTAAAAAGTGCTTCACCCCCATCTCAAGGTCCGTGGAAACCACCTTCACCTGGCCGCCCTCCGTCTCCATGAGAAAATTAAGGAGGATGGGAAGAGTGGTCCGTACCGAGAGCGCTGATTGTATGGTTTGGACTCCTTGCGCCAATTCTTCCTTGCTGATGGTTATTTTCATTTCAATCCATCCTCTTCCTAATCAAGCGGGGGAGACGGTGGATAACCCGGATGGCTCCCTGCCGTCCAGCCGGAAGTCCTGTGGAAACCTCCGCGGACTTATGCGTGTTTTCCACAGCCGTGAAATATATCCACCGCTGCGAAAAGTAACCCACAACTATCCCACCGGTCATCTCTCCGCCGCCTTGATGTCGGATTGAAGTTTATTGATGAGCTCCAAAAAGAACGGATCCGCTTCGAGCTTTTTCTCGATTTTATTGCGGGCATGAAGGACGGTGGAATGATCCTTCCCGCCGAAGGCCCTGCCGATGTCGGTGGAGGACTGGTCCGTCATCGCGCAGGACAGGTACATCGCGACCTGGCGGGGCATGGAGATGGAGGCCGTGCGCTGATGCCCCTTGAGGTCTTTGACGTCGACGGAGTATTTGAGCGCCACGATTCGCTGGATGGTCTCGATACGCACCGGGTTCGAGTCATCGGCCGTGATCGTGTCCTTGAGAATCTCACGGGCATCGTCTACCGAGAGGGGGGCTCCGGTCATGGACTGGAAAGCCTTGAGTCTGATGAGAGAACCCTCCAGGGACCGCACATTCGTCTTGACTGAAGACGAGACGTAGAGGATCACGTCATCGGGGACCGAGAACTGCTCGATCTCCGCCTTCTTGCGCAGGATGGCGATGCGCGTCTCCAGGTCAGGAGGCTTGATGTCCGCCACGAACCCCCACTCAAGCCTGGAAATGAGCCGCTGCTCGAGAGGGGACATCTCCTTGGGCGAGCGGTCGGAGCTGACCACGATCTGTTTGCGCGAATCGAAGAGGGCGTTGAAGGTATGGAAGAACTCCTGCTCGGAACGGTCCTTGGCGATGAGAAACTGGATGTCGTCGATGAGCAGGCAGTCCAGCGAGCGGTAGCGGGCCCGGAAGGAGTCTAGGGCGTTGTTCTGCACGGCCCTGATGAACTCGTTGACGAACTGTTCGCTTGTGGTGTAAAGCACGCGCGCCTTGGGGTGCTGGCGGCGCACCCCGTTGCCGATGGCGTGCATGAGATGGGTCTTCCCCAATCCGACGCCGCCATAGATGACATAGGGATTGTACTGCGTGCCCGGGTTCTTGGCGATGGACTCCGCGGCGGCTCGGGCCAGGCGGTTGGACTCGCCGATGACGAAGGTCTCGAAGGTG
>JBAQCU010000030.1:0-4608 GCA_049294435.1 Minisyncoccia bacterium | reverse complement strand
ACTAACTAGGTGATAATACCCCATATGCTCAATAAATTCAACCACCCTAGTTTAATTTAAAAAACTACGTTAGTATGACCACTATGCAAAAGCGTCTTACATGTCAGGTGTTCGGTCGTGTCCAAATGGTAATGTTCCGTGACTTTGTTACACGAGAGGCACGCTCGCTTGGTATTAATGGTACGATAAAGAACAACCTTGACGGAACAGTATCTATCATTGCAGAGGGAGATGAAATCCTACTTTACGCCCTTCTTGAACTTGTTGGCAAGGGGCCGATACTTGCTCGAGTGGACAAGGTAACAGGAGAATTGAGCGAGCCCTTGGGTGGATACAAGAATTTTGATATTCTGTACTAGTAACTGCCCACACATCCACATCTACTTTGCTCTAGGCGCCTAGTTTTCTGTCACCATATCAAAAGTATGCTTCCAGAAAACTATACACCTGCGCCTCGTATCTGTGGCGCGTGAGTAGCTACCTTTTTAATCATTAATATGTCAGATCAGAAAATTAAATGCGTAGGGATAATAATGGACGGTAATCGTCGTTGGGCTCTCGCGCATAATAAACCAACTTATGAGGGACACAATAAGGGTTACAAAAAATTGCAGGATGTTGTGAAATGGGCGCGAGAGGCTGGCATTGATCACGTGGTCGCATACGCATTCTCCACAGAAAACTGGAAGCGAAGCGAAGAGGAGGTTGGTTACCTTATGAAATTGTTCCGTTTTATTTTGGACAACGAAACAAAAAAAATGATTGATGAAAAAGTGCGCGTATGTTTCGTGGGCGATCGCGCGCGCTTTGACAATGACATTCAAGAGGCAATGTTGAAAATGGAATCCGCAACCGCGAAGGATTTTAATATCACGCTTCATATCGCAATGTCGTACGGCGGTCGCGCGGAGATAGTGTCTACGACAAACGCCTTGATTGCCGATGGCGCGACAAATGTCACCGAGGAAGAATTTTCAAAAAAACTTTGGTCATATCCAATGCCAGACCCCGATATTTTGATTCGTACTGGTGGGGAACAGAGACTCTCAGGGTTTTTGCCGTGGCAAGCTGTTTACAGCGAGCTATTTTTTGCAGAGTCATGGTGGCCGGAGTTTCAGCATGAAGAATTTGTTGGCATCATTGAGGAATTTGCCTCACGTGAGCGACGCATGGGGAAGTAAAGGCCACTCGCTAAATTCTTTTTCTATGCCCCCAGGATGACTTTGCTAAGTCAGGTACGACTTTTTTGAAGCTTAAAAAAGTCTGAAGTTTTCACGCCGTCGCGCTCAAAACCCCCTAAAAAGCAATTTAGCTCGCTCCGAGGTAGGGGCTCAAAAATTCCAAAAAACATTTATGAACATAACTATTTTATACGAAGATGATGAGGTGC
Source organism: Minisyncoccia bacterium (assembly GCA_049294435.1). Classification (GTDB taxonomy): domain Bacteria; phylum Patescibacteriota; class Minisyncoccia; order Phycocordibacterales; family UBA1550; genus UBA1550. Next base: position 3,218 of record JBAQCU010000030.1, on the reverse strand, counting down.
TCGCTATCAACAAGCCAGCTGGTCTTGTTGTGCATTCCGACGGTCGTACAACAGAGCCAACTCTTGCAGACTGGATTTTAGAAAAATACCCAAACATAAAAGGTGTAGGAGAAACTATCCCTCTGACTAAGGGTGGTGTGATTGAAAAATGGGGAATTGCGCACCGCATTGACCGCGACACTTCAGGCGTGCTTCTTGTTGCAAAGACGCAGGAATCATTTTTGAATTTGAAATCGCAGTTTCAAGCGCGCACCATTAAAAAATCTTATCGCACGATAGTACAGGGGACATTTAAAGAACCAGACGGAACAATCAATAAGCCAATCGGCCGATCAAAAAGTGATTTTCGTCGCTGGTCTGCGGAGTATGGCGCGCGTGGCGAGCTCCGCGAAGCAGTAACCGACTATCATGTGTTGGGAGAAGGGGAGGTAAAAAATACGAAGCTCTCATACCTCGAAGTAAACCCCCATACCGGCCGCACCCATCAGATTCGCGTGCACTTAAAAGCTATTGGACACCCCATTCTCCACGACGATTTATACGCACCCAAGGGTCCACACTTACTTGGCTTCAAACGTATGGCCCTCCACGCGTTTTCGGTGGTATTCAAAGGGCTGGACGGAAATGAACACAAAGTAGAGGCGCCCATTCCAGAGGACTTTAAAGTAGCGCTAAAAGAAGGTTTCTCTCGGTGATATTTTCATATCAAACGGTTAAGGCTTTTTGAAACCATTCTGGCAAAGGTAGATTGAGAGCGCGAGACCAGTCAATAACCGTGAAAAACCGTGTTTTTAGGTTGTTTTTCACGGTTATGTTGACAAAAGCGTGAAAATTCTTATACTTTAAACATATGGCAAAGATTCTCAATGTTTTTAACAAGGTGAGTTCTCTGCGCGAGAGATATTACAAAGCATCTACGGGGAAGGATGCTCTTATTAGGCTTGTCGGTGAAGCAGAGTTTGCTGAGCAGGTATACAACTCAAACGCTATTGAAAATAGCACGCTTAGCCTTGAAGAAACTGAAAAAATACTTCTTCAAATTGACCTAGATCGATTTGTCACTGAGAGGGAAATTTTTGAAGCAAAGAACCTCGCACGAGTGGTGGAATACACAGATAAAAAAGCGAAAGAACAAGAGCTTACTCTTGATGTAATATTATCACTTCATAAAATGCTGATTTCAAATATTAGTGATGACATCGCGGGAAGGTTTCGCAAGGATGATGAATACGTCCGAGTGGGTAGCCACATTGCACCAGCTCCAAAAGAGGTCGTCGGGATGATTGAAAAGATGCTTGCAGAATACAATGCTGCAAGTCATGAAAATATTATCAAGCGCATCGCAAAGTTGCACCTCACTTTTGAGTACATACACCCGTTTAACGACGGCAACGGTCGTATTGGGAGAGTGATAAATAATTACTTGCTTATCCGAGAAGGATTTGTTCCCGTGAACATTAAGTTTATTGATCGTAAAATGTACTATGAGGCGTTCAAAGAATTTGATGAAAAAGGCGCAACCAAAATAATGGAGGAGATTGTAGGGAAGTCACTCACGAATAGCTATCATAAAAGACTTGCGTACTTGGAGGAAACGGAAATAATTACACTTGCCGAGTATGGTAAAAGGAACAAGATTGCGCATTCAAATTTAATCAACAAAGCAAATAGACAAACAATAGAGGCTTTTCTTGAGAAAGGCGTGTGGAAGATTGCGGACCCAAGGAAATATCGCTGATCGTAGTGTGCCTTGCAGAATCTAGCCTCGTATGCTAGAGTAGCGGATACTTGAAGAGAAAAAATCATGCAAAATACAACTATCCAAATGAGCCCAGTAGCAATGACAAGTCGCAAGGATTTGCCTATTCGCGCTGGAGCTACTGTCAAAGTCCACCTCAAAATTGAGGAAAAAGGTAAGGTTCGTATGCAGATTTTTGAAGGTCTCGTACTTGCTGTAAAAGGAGGCTCTGGCAACGGCGCTATGTTCACTGTTCGCAAGGTTGCCTCTGGTGTAGGTGTTGAGAAAATCTTCCCCCTTTACTCGCCATCAATTGATAAGATTGAAATTGTCCGCCAGTCTGAGGTTCGTCGCGCAAAACTTTACTTCGTTCGCGGAAAAGTTGCCCGCGATGTGAAGCGCAAAATGCGTCACACAAAGAGCGGTGTGACTGTCCATGTTCAGGAAGGAGAAGAAGTGGAAGCAGTTACAGCAGAAGAGGCGATTGCTTAAATGAATCTCCAAAAGACCGAATCAACTGATTCGTTTTTTTGTTTTTCTAATTGGTAGACGCTATTACCTTGAGGTAGTATAATAGCTACATGGGATTAAGAGGACCAAAACCAAAAGGAAAAGTAAAACTCAAATGGTCACCCAATTTTGCTTATGCGATTGGACTTATTGCAACAGATGGATGTTTATATAAAGATGGAAGGCACATAAGTTTAACTTCTTTAGACATAGAGCAATTAAATAACTTTAATAAGGCGCTTGATATAAAAGTAAAGATTAGCACCAAACAAGCAGCGCCAGGAAGGTCGTGTACCCATGTTCAGTTTAGTGATGCACTCTTCCATCAGTTTCTCATTTCAATAGGAGTAACTCCAGCAAAATCGAAGACAATTTCTAAGATAGATGTTCCAAAAAAGTATTTCTTTGATTTTTTACGAGGATGCCTAGATGGAGATGGGTGTTTCTATTCCTATTGGGACAAGAGGTGGAAGTCTAGCCACATGTTCTATTTAACCTTCTCTTCTGCAAGCCTGAAGCATATTGAATGGTTAAGAGAAGAAATAAACGAGCGCACTAGTTCAATAGGGTATATATCAAAATCAAAAAGTAAAGGTTCAATTTACAATTTAAGATATGCGAAAAAAGAAGCACTGGTAATTGTCAAGAAAATGTATTATAGTCCTAATGTTCTTTGTTTAAGTAGAAAGAAGGAAAAGATTCAAAAAGCATTGTCGATTGAGAAAAAACAACAAAAACTATACTCTTGACAAATTAATGCCCAGGTGGCGGAATTGGTATACGCGCACGATTGAGGTTCGTGTTCCGTAAGGATTGGAGGTTCAAGTCCTCTCCTGGGCACCAGAACAGAACTCAAAGGTTTTTTTGAAGCAGAAATGCGGGACGCGCGAAGCGCGTCCCAAGGATTCCCGCCGAATTCCCCCAACGAATTCAGAATTTTTGGCGCGCTTGCGCGCACTGTTTTTTCGCC
>JBAQCU010000029.1:0-10392 GCA_049294435.1 Minisyncoccia bacterium | reverse complement strand
TGTACCCTTGAAGCACGCCCTCGATGCCGAGTGCCGCAGCCTTGTATTGACTAGTGCTAGAAGTGTTGAGTGGCGCGGGAACATTTCCGCCTGGTGGCGCAACTGTTGGCGCCGTCCACGCAAAGGCGTAGCTCATTCCAAAAGAAAGAATGACAGCGAGAGCGGAAACTTTGATTGCGTTTAGTATTTTGGTGGTCATTGTGTTGTTGATTACTCCTATGTATTAGGATAATTTCTGAATTTATATTAACATTTTTTAAAATATCTACATCTCTGAGTAAATTCCTCTTGGTTTTTTTAGCTTTCCAAAACCTATTAGAAGCAACGAGAGCGCTATGTACACAAGAAAATGGGAAATATATAGAATTTGGATATCAGAGATTCCGAATATCTGGAGTGAGCCTGTTGATTCAAAATACTCGGAGAACGCAGAAACTGATATGAGCACAGTGGCTGGGATTGCATAATGTGAATATTCTCTAAAAACTGGCATTATTTCTCTTATGTTTCTAATAGCCGAAATTACAGCAATTCCAAACCCAACTATGCCCGCGAGCATCACTTGTGGAAGCCATTTAGGCAGGCTCTCCGCAAAAGACGACGAAATATTCGCCCCTGCTAATACGAGAAAACTACCGACAAGAACAGTAGAAATTATCAACATAAACACAACTGTTCTTTTGGAATAAATGTGAAACACAAATTCAAGAGCCAGAAGCGCGCCTAAAATCCAAAGTAGATAGCTCGCCATCACAGACATCTCCACAACTTCTGGGTTAAGCGTATAAACATCAAGACCTAAATACTCGTACACATGCACTAACCCCAAAAACAAAAAGAACGCAAGTTGAATTTTCAAAAAACCTCGCAAAATATAGTCGCTAAACGCATAATCTGAAAAAATTCTCACTATTAATAAGGCCAACGAAAATAATTGCAATTCCATGCGTAAGTCCGGTCTCTGCAAAATATGTACCCCCGCCAACGAATTCGGCGGACAAAATTATGGCAATGTTAAGCGCAACAAGCACGTATGGAGTAAATAATTTTTCAATCGGAGCGAATATTTTCATATTAATTATAAATATTTTTTTGCTCTATCAATAACTTCTTGCATTGAATTCTCAACCTTTACCATATATTCGTTTGCTCCAAACGCTAGCGCTCGCTCCTGGTCACCCTTTCCACCAAGATTTGAGAGTACCAATACAGGAATATTTGCAATATTTGGATTATTTTTGATTTCCTCAAGAACCACAAAGCCATCTTTTTTTGGAACCATCAGGTCAAGAATGATAAGGTTAGGCTTTTCAGATACAACTTTCTCAACCGCCTGATCCCCACTTGCAACAAGCACAGTATTATACCCCTCTTTTGAAAACTTCATCTCATAAACCCTTGAGACGTGCTCGTCGTCCTCAATAATGAGTATCTTTTTTTTGTGTTCGTCCATAAAAGTATGTGCGGTAAATTAGTAGGTATATTGTAACATATCTATATAAAAACAATCTCCAAATCTGTGGGTAGCAAAAAGTCCCGCCGTCCGAATATAGGCCCCCCTGCGGCAGAGACCGCAGGGTAATGTTGGAACTCGCTATCGCTCGTACAAAAGCGTGGCTGAATTAGCAAATTCACGTCTTGGACGCTGAGACCACGCGGTATTGACCTATATTAGCAAGCGAGGAGCGCGTGGAAGCGTTTAAGCTTGCACAGCGTCCGAGTGCCGCTAATATATGTAATCATATATTAGCTCCTCGGCTCGGAAATGAGAAAGAGTACTTTCATGTTCTGTCTTCGTCCAAGAGTCTGCATCCAAGATGTGAATTTGGTAATTCAGAACTTGCTAGTTCGTCTACGTCGCTAATAAGGTGGAAGCAAGAGGAGGAAGAATCTGCTTTTGTCCTTGCGAACATGGTGAAGCAACCCAGACGAGCATCTGTCTTTGCTACTTTGAATTACGAACTACCTCCAACCTCGTCTTCGAATCAGCTGACGGGTCACCAGAGCCGTGTCTGGACACGTGTCTTGGACATAAACGAGTACTCGAAGCAATCCAGAACCTATAGATTGCCACGTCGGTGAATTAGCAAATTCTAAATCAGCAGATTTGACGTCTTGGACGCAGACTCTTGGACGCTAACACCTCCTCGCAAAGACAAAAATAGAGTTTCGTAATTCATAGTTGCTAGCGTAGCGAAGCAATCCAAAGTCAGCGCGATTTTAGGGAAAGTGTTAGGTTTTAGGGGGTCTTGGTGCTGGATTGCTTCGTCAGCGAATTACCAAATTCGCTTCCTGGAAGTTAACTGACTCGCAAGGACGAGAGGTGCGGAATTCCATATTCCAAATTCAATATTCTACCTCCCTCCCCCTACTTCCTTGCTTCAATAATCGTCAACGCCACCCCATTAGAACTAACGACAATTTCATTGTCTACCTGCCCGCCACTGCCTATCGCTCATATAATGAGCAGTCAGGCGATGGCAGGCGGGCTTCTAACGGGTAATGGGTAATGGGGACAGTCACGATTGTTTTGCTTTTTGTGGGTAATGGGGACAGTCACGATTGTTTTGCTTTTTGTGTGTTCTAATTTTTCTTTGGTCGCCCTGCCCCGCGCAATGTGTTTTCCATATGAAATTTTGTAACCATCTCATCAACCCATTTTGCTCTCCCAAATGGCACGCCCTTGTTAACTGACGCGCGAATCATATCTACATCAAAAATTTTATCGACAGTATTAACCCACGCTAAATAATCATCTGGGAGCTCAACTGGAATAGGGTCAAGTAATTTTTGTTGCTGAAACGTACCATGCGTACGTCTCCACACACTCCCCCACTGCCAATCTTCGCAAAAGCGCACGAGGTTTGCACGCACTGCGTTTCTTTCAATATATTTAACTACCGCCAAAAGATAATTTTCTGAATCAATGAGAAATGATTTATAGCGACCTTGATAGAGGTGTCCACTACCAGTAGTTCCTGTCGATGTGTGAACACGGCGCGTATGTTTGTTGGTCAAATGATGCATAAAGAGCCCAAGGTCTCCATCATTTCGTGGAGAGAGCATCAAGTGCCAGTGGTTTGGCATAATTTCATACGCAAAAATGCGCATCCCCGTGAGCTCTTTGGCTTCCTCCATAAGTCCTTCAAACAAAAGATAGTCTTCTGGTGTATTGAAAATCTGCATGCGACCGTTAGCACGATTGATCACATGATAGATTTCATTTCCAACATCAACGCGAGGGAGGCGAGGCATGAGGCAATTATATATTACACCACATATTTTAGCAAACAATCGTGACTGTCCCCATTTCCGCATTTCCCATTTCCGCTTTTCATTTCCGAGCCGAGGAGCTAATATAGGTAAATACCACGCCCCTTGGGGCGTGAAGTACGAGCAAAGCGAGTTCCGACAATACCTCGGGGTTCTGCCCCGAGGATCCTTTATTTATACGCAATAAGTCTAAAAACACTATGACTGTGCCCATGCTCTTTTTCAAAAACATTCTGTCTTGATATCTTAAATGAGCTAAAATTTGCTTTTATGAAATCAAAAAACCACTCGTCATCTAAATTTGTTCTTTTTTTAACAACTTGCTCGTCAAGAGTAAAATCCCCTACATAAAATATCCCATTCCCAGTCAACTTACCAAAATAATACGGCAAGTGTTCAATGATGACATCTTTCTTATTAAAGCATAATGAATAATTTGCAAAAATGAGGTCAAATTTTTTGTTATGTATAATTTTATCAACCTCATTAATACCAAAAAAATTAGCATTTATAAAAGTAATCTGGGAATTCACTGGTTTATCAGTTTCTTTCTTGTCTATAGAAAAATACTCACCACTTATTTCGGTAACTATTTGCATAGCCTCACTTTGGTCTCCAGAACCAAGTTCGAGAACGTTGCACAGCTGTCCAGATAAATTTGTCTTAATATAATTGACTATTGATATATTTTCCATAAAAATACGCCCAATCTTTCGATTAGGCGTATTATAGCAAAAAACTATCAAAGTTTATATCAAACCCAGCACCCACCATCTTCTGCCAAAATATCTCCAGTTTCTGCGTAGGCATATGCGCGACAACCCCCACAAGCATAAAGATAATTGCACTTAGCACACTTCCCTTTCAGGTTATACCTAAGTGCTCTTGCGACTTTAAACATCTCTGAATTTTCCCATATATGCTTTAGGCTGTGTTCTCTCAAGCTCCCGCAGTAGATTGGCAGATATGGGCAATACGGTATCGTTCCATCTTGCATCAGAAAAAAGCTGTTGATGCCTATCGCGCAACCACCAATCACATCACCCCCTAAACTTTGAGTGCGCTCGGCTTTTAGTCGAGACTCCGCATTAAAAGATATCTGGCAAAAATAATCAGCTGATGCAACATGAATGCCTATGGACTTACCGTATTCGACAGCACCACCAAGAACAGTTTTAAGCTCCACACTACTTAATGGAGTGAGTCTCCCCCCTAGAGCCGCATTTCCACTGGGTATCATCCGTCGCATATAAGCCCCGTTCAATCCTAGGTTTTTTGCTAAATCAATAAAACCATGCACATGTGGCATTGTTTCCCTGCAAATAGTCATCCTTATATCCACCTGCAACCCAGTCTTTTGAATAAGGCTTATCGCTCTCATTGTTTTATCAAACGTACCCTTACCACGAACAAAGTCATGCGTTTCAGCGTCTGGTCCATCAACGCTTATTTGCACATTCGTTAGGTAATTAGCCAACCTGCTTGCTTTATCAGCTGTTACTAAAGTCCCATTTGTTGAAAGCACCAATCGCTTAAACTTACCCTTTGCATATTCCAGGATATCCCAGATACGGCGAGCAAGAAGTGGCTCCCCTCCCGCCAGAGACAGGGTATGTGTATTGAATTCTACAATTTGATCAATCACCGTCCTGCACTCATCTGCACTAAGATCATATTTAGGGCTTGAGATTGTGCTCTTTTCCCTGCAATGCGCGCAGTTCAAATTACACACTGACGTAACATCCCACTGAACATAATCGAGCTTTGGCATAACATTCTCCTTAGTAAAACAAGGGCTAGTATCTAGCCCTTGTTTGTGAGTTTAAACCCCACCAGTTTCGCAGAGACAACAGTCTGAGCAAATGGTACAAGTTGGGCCAGAGATTTGTATCAGTCTTTCACCAAGATTGATGTCAAACGATTCTGGGGCTAAGTTCAAATCACGAACCTGCAACATTCCAGCAGGAACGAAGTTTTTTGCTACTATCTTTATTGATGTATTGGTATCCATCGTCAACTCCTCTTGTTAGTGAAGCATGATGTTACTAATGCCCAACCAGCCTAATTGCTGGTCGATGCTCAATTGACAAACAACTCAATCTATCGCCAGCATAACATCTTCTAACCATGTTTGTCAATCTCAGAAAATTTACTGAAAAAATACCATCATTTTTCAAATGATGATATTTTTTCTATTTAGTGGTTACTTCCTTGCCTCGATGATAGTTTGTGCTACGTTTTGAGGCACGATATCATAGTGGTCAAACTCCATTGTTGATGAAGCGCGACCTTCTGTCATTGAACGGAGTGAAGTTGTGTATCCAAACATTTCCGAAAGAGGAACTTGTGCTGTGAGCACCTTCATCATTCCTCGCTCGCTCATTCCCTCAATTTGCGCGCGCTTTGACGAAAGGTTGCCGGCAACGTCTCCCATGAACTGCTCCGGCATTACGATTTCCACTTTCATAATTGGCTCAAGGATAACTGGACCTGCCTTCTTTACCGCATCTTGGAATGCCTGCGAACCTGCAATCTTGAAGGCAATTTCCGAAGAGTCCACTTCGTGGAACGAACCGTCGTAAAGCTCTGCGGAAATGTCCACCACCTTGTAGCCAGCCTGCACACCGCGGTCCATCGCCTCTATGATGCCTTTTTCTACGGGTGCAATAAATTCCTGCGGAATAACCCCGCCTTTGATAGCGTTGGTAAATTCAAAATGATCATCGCGACGCTTTGTCTGTTTTGGAAGGTCCTCAATAGCGATGGTCTTGTCGATTGGCTTGATGCGAATCTTTACGTGACCATACTGACCGCGTCCACCAGTCTGTTTGATGTACTTGCACTCTGCCTCTGCTGACCTCGTGATGGTTTCCTTGTACGCAACTTGTGGCTTGCCAACATTTGCTTCAACGTTGAACTCGCGCTTCATGCGGTCAACTAGAATTTCCAAGTGAAGCTCGCCCATGCCAGAAATAATAGTTTCCATAGTTTCCTCGTCTGTTGAAATACGAAAAGTTGGATCTTCATCCGCAAGCTTTCTGAGCGCCATACCCATTCTTTCCTGGTCGGCTTTTGTTTTTGGTTCTATGCGAAGAGAAATAACCGGCTCTGGGAATTTAATTTCCTCAAGAACGATTGGATTTGCTTCATCGCAGAGTGTGTGAGAAGTTCTTGTATTTTTAAGACCGACCATTGCGGCAATTTCACCGGAGAAAACTTTTTTCACTTCTTCCCGAGAATCAGCCTGAAGGCGTACCATTCGACCCACGCGCTCTTTGTCGCCTGTCGTCGCATTGTACACATACGAACCTGCTTCCACTGTACCAGAATACACGCGGAAAAATGTGAGCTGACCAACGAATGGGTCTGCCTGAAGCTTGAATGCGAGCGCCGCGAAAGGCTCTTTGTCGCTCGGATGGCGGTCGATTGCCTCTCCGGTGCGCGGGTCGATGCCGTGAACTGCGGGAATATCAAGCGGGGATGGACAGTAGTCTACCACGGCGTCTAGCACGAGCTGAACGCCTTTGTTCTTGAGCGCCGAGCCCGCGTACACAGGGAAAATTTCATTGTTAATAACAGCCTTGCGAAGAGTCGCTTTCAAAACATCCACAGGGATTTCTTTCCCCTCAAGATAATCATTCATCAAAACTTCATCGTTCTCTACGATACGTTCAATAAGATCAGAGCGAAACTGTTTTGCTTCGGCTAAATATTTTTCCGGGATTTCTGCTTCAACGACTTGCATTCCCATATCGCCTTCAAACCTAAACGCCTTCATCTTGAGCAGGTCAATAACTCCCTCAAACTCATCCTCAAGCCCAATGGGAATCTGCATACGAACAGCTTTTGTGTTCAATCTATCAAGAATAGAAGCGTATGAACGCTCAAAAGATGCGCCTGTGCGGTCAAGCTTATTGATGAAACAAATGCGTGGAACTTTTGCTTCATCCGCATAGCGCCAGTTGGTTTCTGACTGTGGCTCTACGCCGGCAACGCCGTCAAACACTACCACTGCGCCATCGAGCACACGAAGAGAACGCTTCACCTCCACGGTAAAGTCAATGTGCCCCGGTGTGTCAATAATATTAAAACGGTACATGTTGTCATGTTCCTTTTTTGCGTCAGTCTTGTTCCAGAAACAAGTAATAGCCGCTGCGGTAATAGTGATACCTCGCTCGCGCTCCTGCTCCATCCAGTCGGTTGTGGTTGCGCCATCGTGCACCTCACCTATTTTGTGTGTCATTCCTGTATAAAACAAAATACGCTCGGACGTTGTCGTCTTGCCGGCGTCGATATGAGCAATGATTCCAAAATTGCGAACTTTTTCTAGCGGATAGTCTCGTTCCATGATAATTTAGGGGAACATTTGACAATTGACATGTAACATTTGACTGAAATTCAGAAATGCAACTTGTCCTTGTTCAGATGTTGGTTGGTTAAAAAATAATTAAAAATAAAAAAACAACTACAAGCTCTGAGGATTTTTGTCGGAGTTCAAGGCGCAACTGAGCATTGTGACCAAGCTGTACATCTAGTACTGCGCGGAAACAAGCGGAAGTTGCAACGCAGAAATCCGATAAAAAGACCGGAGCGACTACCAGGCGAAGTGAGCAAAAGCTTTATTCGCCTCCGCCATCTTGTGCACGTTGTCCTTCTTCTTCACTGCCTCACCTTCGTTGTTACTTGCTAGAAGAATCTCATCCGCAAGCTTCTCGTGCATTGGACGACCCTTCTTTGCCTTTGCGGCATTTATGATCCAACGCATTGAAAGCGCGAAGCGTCTATCTGGGCGCACTTCGTGCGGAACCTGATAGTTTGCGCCTCCAACACGACGGGAACGAATTTCCATAAGAGGACCTGTATTCTTGAGCGCAAGCTCAAAAACCTCAAGAGGCAGAAGGTCCTTCTTTTTCTCTTTTACAATATCAAATGCTTCGTACACAATTGCACGCGCGGTGTTTTTCTTTCCGCGCTCCATTATATAGTTGATAAGTTTCGAAACCTTCGCTGATTTGTATACGAGGTCTTCGCCGGGGATATTACGATTTTTTACTTTTCTGCGCATAATTTATAAGCTTTATTCTGTGTGCTGTTCCCGCAAGCAAAGGTACTCCACAAAATGTTTATCCAGTAAGAGCTTGCATACTCTAAACGAGTAAAGAGATACTACCCTAAATGTCGGGAATAATCAAGGGGCGGTATTGGTTACCACAAAAATTTGTTATAGTATTGTTATGATAAATGAATCAACAAAAAACATAATCAATCTAATCATACTTTATTTAATAAGTACCTTTAGTGTTCTGTTATTTTTTGCTTCAATACTATTTTTATATCCAATTGGATATTTTGCTGACGCACTATCTTATCTAGGGATATTGTCTGTAATTGGAATACTATTTATATATAAAAAACCAAATATTGCGAAAAAATTATTTTTAACAACAGTATTTGGCTCAATTTTCGCTGTCCTACTTTACATTTTTACAACATCGCAAGATTGGAATACCTTCACATTTCTTTTTATTTTATTGACCCTGCCCTGTATCCTTCTTACTACCTTGGCAATTCGCTTTCTTAAGTAAAATAAAAAACCTTCTGAATTATTAGGTCGTCACTCTTTTTTGCAGGTTGGAAAATGGATAAACTTGAAAATGCAACCGAGTTAGAGTAACGAGGGTTATACATTTCTTCGCACAAACTCCTTAACGTCACGTGCAACAGAAAAAGCTTCCTCGAGGTCATCTTTTGAGTACGACTTTACTTTCTTTTGGGTTCCGATATGTTGTTCATTTCTAAGTTCTCTCATGATGTCAACCTTATCAAAGAGAGTCTTGGTAATCACTTTCTTATCTTTCAAAAATCCGTTTATTTGCCCAAGATTCATCTTTGACTTATTCCCATCACCATTTACTTTCTTATAATGCCCAGATACGACTTTATGTGATGAGCTAACTTCGTGTAGTATCGTTTTGTCGCCCAACTGCCAACTACTATAATGTTCAGCTATATCATCATTTGTAAATTTAGTATCAAGAACATGGAAGAGTAACGCCTCAACGATTGAGGCAGAATAAATTATGATTGTTTTGCGAAACGCACTCTTTGCCGCCTCATCGTAGTCTTCAGATTCAGTAAAAGGTAGCAGTGTGACAACGTGGTCAAATGCTTCATCAAGATTCTGGCGTAAAACGTCATTTTTTATAAATGAAAAATTTGATGCTACCACGATATATTATTTTTGGAGCATCTTTGAGAGCGAGGGGTATCCCTTTTTCTCTAAATAATTTCCGAGTTTCATGTCCCCACGAACACCCAACTTGACGCCATATTGTTCTTCTATGGTTGAAATCTTTGTGTCAAAACGCTTAGCTACAAATTGACCATTATTATTTTTCGTGCGTTCATTTTTCATACATTTATAGTACCACAAAGTCTCCGCTATTAAAATCTTTTATCTATGGGCTCTTGCAAAACAAAAACCCAGACGAGGGCCTGAGTTTTTGAAGGAGAGCATTACTTCTTTGCTACTGCTGCGCCTGCCTTTGGACGCTTCACCCCATATTGACTGCGACCCTTCATACGCTTCTCTACGGGGGTTGCATCAAGGCGTCCGCGAACGATATGATATCGTACACCGCCCAAGTCCTTTACACGACCTCCGCGAATCATGACCACCGAGTGTTCCTGAAGCTTGTGTCCCATACCTGGAATGTACGCCGTAACTTCCATACCGTTGGTAAGGCGAACACGAGCAATCTTTCGAAGTGCAGAGTTTGGCTTCTTTGGAGTAGTAGTTGTAACCTTTGTGCAAACACCTCGCTTAAATGGAGAATTGTGAAAAACTGGTTTATTCAGAATGCTATTAAAACTTTTTCCAAGCGCGATTGAACTAGATTTCTTTTTAAGAATCTTCCTTGGGCGCTTTACGAGTTGGTTTACTGTTGGCATTTCTTAAATTAAAACTAGCCGCATATGCGACCGATTGCAAGTACTCTACTATAGGGCACCAGAAAATGCAAGTGTCCGCTTGCACCGACATGTAGTCCGTCTTTGCGAGTACTCGAAGCAATCTAGTGCAATCTAGTGCCCATGGATTGCTTCGAGTACTCGCAAAGA
>JBAQCU010000028.1:0-40681 GCA_049294435.1 Minisyncoccia bacterium | reverse complement strand
TTTCCGCACGAGCACTCTCGAGCACGGCACGCGCCGCTCTCCCCTCCTTGTGAATCCCGCTCGGATTTCCAGGGAATTTCTTCGCAGTCTCAGTAACCACCTTTTGTGCGAGAGCACTCACCGGCGTCGCCGCAGCATTATCCATATAGATTCTTCGCATCTCGCCATAATAGCCTTTTAAATCTCAATTCAAAAGACTTGACATCCTTAGTCATATATGCTATACTTATTTCATAGGGGTTTTAGGGGGTTAACTTTGATTCTGACAACAAGGAGACAGAAATGCTTGAAATTACAGAGGTAATGTCGACTGATACAGACGTATACAGACGCACGGAACTCATCAGGAAGGAACCAGTAGTTCTGAAACAGGTGGATATGTTCATGGAGCACAATTTCCCGTGTCCAGTATGCAAAAATGCTGACGCTCACTACAATCGGTACCCAGGACTCTTTGAACCTTGCGATGCTTGCAAGAAGGAGAAATGGCTTCTGATTAAAGTCAACAGCCCTTTCTTACGCTGGCTTATCGGCAAATAGTAACAACCGCTTCGCAGAAAACCAATTCGGTCTTTCTGACGAAGCGGTTTTCTTTTTGCCCCCACTTGGAAACGAAACGTCCAAGTAAACTAGTGGCCATTTACAACCTAATTTTTTCATGCTTAACTGCAAAGAGTCAGCAATTCTTTAACTTACAGAAGGAGAAAAATCATGGAATCACCCAGCCGTCCCAAAGGAGGAGAATTCACTGTTCAAGCAAGAAGTGTCATACGTGTTGGCTACAAATGCAGAGTTCATTTTCATGGATGTAGAAATAATAAATCCTATGTTTATGGAATAGGCACAAATGGACATACAGCCGAGGTCATTGCTGTTAATCAAGAGCAACATCAGCTAGACATCAAAATGACAAGTGGCACACGTGATGGAGAGGTACTCAAAGATTTTAAACCAAAATTTTTATTCTTTGAACATTTCATCAAACGTGGTTCAAAATAATAACCGCCCCACAGAAGCCGCCGTCGGTCTTTCTGACGAGGCGGTTTTCTTTTTGCCCACTACTATCCCCAAACTCTAGCTATAGCTAGAGTTTGGGGATAGTGGACTTTTTGCTTCGGGCGGCGCACAAAGCGCCGCCCGATTTTCTTTTTTTGCAAAACCGCAAAAAATATGGTACTCTGTCAATCTAATGACTCCATTCCAGTTACAAATTATTACCCTCGCACTTATCGTGATCGTCCTCGTTCTTGGCGTGTGGCTCTTTGTTGTTGAACGCCGTCTTAAAAAGTTCCTCGCAGGCAAGGACGCGCAGAGTCTTGAGAGCGTCATTCGCGCGCTTGGCGACAACATTCACGCATTGGAGAAATTCCAAGGTGACACCGAAAGCTACCTCACGGAAGCGGAGAAACGTATCAAGCGAAGCATTCAAGGAGTCGAGACCGTTCGCTTCAACGCATTCAAAGGAAACGGCGAAGGCGGAAATCAAAGCTTCGCTATTGCGCTTCTTTCTGAAAACGGCGACGGCACCGTCATCTCAAGCCTCTATGCACGTGACCGAATGAGTGTTTTTGCAAAGCCAGTCAAAAACTTTACTTCTGAGTTTGAAATGACTGAGGAGGAAAAGGGTGCGATTTCCCAAATA
Source organism: Minisyncoccia bacterium (assembly GCA_049294435.1). Lineage (GTDB taxonomy): Bacteria > Patescibacteriota > Minisyncoccia > Phycocordibacterales > UBA1550 > UBA1550. Next base: position 39,039 of record JBAQCU010000028.1, on the reverse strand, counting down.
TCCAAAAACATCACTCATTAAAATTTTTAATTTCAAATTTTTAATTTTTAAATAAATGACCCAAATGTGTTAATGTTTAAAAATTAGAGAATTAAAACATTGTTTAAAAATTAAAAATTATTCAACACTATGGTCAAACTTTCTCCTCAAAACACGCATCCCCGCCCACCCATCGTCGTTATCATGGGGCACATTGATCATGGCAAATCGAGCCTTCTCGATTATATTCGCAAATCAAATGTTGTTGAGGGCGAGGCTGGCGGTATCACACAGCACCTTTCTGCATATGAAGTAGCACACAAAGCAAAGGACCCACTCGCGGCAGACCGTATCACTTTTCTCGACACTCCGGGACACGAAGCATTCTCAAAAATGCGTGCGCGCGGGGCGGGCGTCGCAGACATCGCAGTCCTCGTAGTGTCCGCAGAAGATGGCGTAAAGGAGCAGACAAAAGAAGCACTACGCTCTATTAAAGAGGCAGGTATCCCCTACATTGTTGCTATAAACAAAATCGATAAACCAAATGCGAACATTGAACGCACAAAACAAAATCTCGCGGAGAATGAAATTTACCTTGAAGGATTTGGTGGTGACGTGCCATTCGTACCGATCTCTGCAAAGCTCGGTACAGGTGTATCTGATCTTTTGGATATGATGCTTCTAGTTGCGGAAATGGAAAACCTTACAGGCGACAGCGCTCTCCCGGCAGAAGGAATTGTTGTTGAGTCAAACATTGATACAAAACGCGGAACATCCGCAACATTAATTATCACAAATGGCACGCTGAAAAAAGGGATGTTTATCCTCGCTGAAGAAAGTATGTCGCCCGTGCGTGCCATTGAAAACTTTCTCGGTAAGCAAATACCTGAAGCAACATTTTCATCTCCCGTTCAGATAACAGGCTTTGACGCGCTCCCTGCTGTAGGTAGCACCTTCCGCGCATACACAAATAAAAAGGATGCGGAAAAAGTGCAGCTTGAGCTTAGAGAGGCAAGAAGCAAGGAGAAGGTTAAGGAGGTCGTGCGTACCATTCCTCTCGCAGTAGACGCGCTTGTTGTGCCTATTGTTTTGAAGTCAGATGTTGCTGGCACACTTGAGGCAATAGAGAAGGAGCTTGGAAAAATTGAGCGAGAGCGTGTGTTGATTAAAATCATAGCGAAAGGTGTGGGTGCCATTGGAGAAAATGATGCAAAACTTGCATCTGGCTCAGATAGCGCAATCATCATTGGTTTTCATACAAAAGTAGAACGAGGTGCCATTGATATCGCAGAGCGTTTTGGCATCACCATTAAAACCTTTGATATTATTTACAAACTTTCTGAATGGCTAAACGAGGAGCTTGATCGTCGCACACCAAAAATTATGGGCGAAGAAGTTGTGGGCACAGCAAAAGTTTTGAAAACTTTTAGCGCCACAAAACACAAGCAGGTTATTGGAGGAAGAGTTACCTCAGGAGCTCTTGAGGTTGGCGCGCAGGTAAAGATTATGCGACGTGAAGTAGAAATTGGTCGTGGAAAAATTGAGGGCATTCAAGCGCAAAAGCTTGCTACAAAAAAAGTTGATGAAGGCAACGAATGCGGAATGATGATCGATGCAAAAATTGAAATCGCTGGAGGTGACGTGCTTGAAGCATTTGTAATGAATGCGAAATGAACAAGGTTTTAGGTTTTAGGTGTCAGCTTTTAGCAAGGCGTTTCCTAAAACCTAACAGCTATTAACTAACAACTACCCAAATGACAACACCCAGACAAGACAAAATGCGCGCATTCCTACGCGCTATCGCGGCAGACTTTTTCACTCGTGAGGCAGGGAAAAATTCTCTCATCACCGTGACCGATGCTACCATCTCCCCCGACTTCAAGCGTGGGACGATTTACCTTACCTGCTTCCCTACCAGCGAAGAAGCAAAGGCGCTTGATTTCGCAAAGAGAAAGCGCACAGAGCTTCGAGAATACATCAAGGGTCACGCGCACTTAAAAAATCTTCCGGTGCTTGAAGTGAAGATTGATGAAGGTGAGCGCAACCGCCAAAGAATTGACGAGCTCTCTCATGGGGACAATTGACCATTTTCGTTGATAATTTTTGCTTTGCAAAAATTATCAACGAAAAACATGTGACATTTGACGAAACTCATTTTGAAAAATGTGTTTCGTGTGGTACAAATGAGAAGCAACGTGTGGCATTACAGCATTTCTTTCAACTGTTAATTGTCACATGTCAAAGGTAATCAAAGGCGTGGTAGCCAAGTGGTAAGGCAGTGGTTTGCAAAACCTCTACACGCGAGTTCGATTCTCGCCCACGCCTCAAAGAAAATTCTATTAAGAATTTTCTTGGCGTGAGAGCGAGAACCGAACTCGCTCCCTGTCGAGAACAAAACGTCCGGGTGGTGGAATGGTATACACAGGAGACTTAAAATTTCCCGCCGCAAGGCTTATGGGTTCGAGTCCCATCCCGGACACAGCGTAAAGAAAAACAGTGCCTGCGCAGTGTTTTTTAGCTGGGTCGGCCGGAAGCATCCCGAGGCTTGTGCGAGGGAGCTGAGGCGGGGTCGAAGGTACTTAGTCCGCACAAGGTGTACTCACCTGAGCAGACTTAGTAACCTGTGACCACACAAGATTAGTCGAGCTTGCTCGCCAGAAAAAGCGTAGCGAATTAGTAACTCGTGACCGAGTCCCGTCCCGGAAAAATTTGAGGATTTATCATTTTTATGATAGCATCACTCTCATGCGCCCATAGCTCAGTTGGTAGAGCAGCTCCCTCTTAAGGAGACGGTCGTAGGTTCGACTCCTACTGGGCGCACAACGGTAAGACAAAAGAATGTTTGAGCTTACTCAAACATTCTTTTGTCTTAACAAGCAAACTGCTTTGCTTGTGTGCCGTTGTGCGAGCCGGAGCCATGTCGAGTGTAGCGAGACAGGCGAGGCGGGGTCGAAGGTACTTAGTGCTCGCAGGCGATTTTGCAAAATCGCATCGCGCAGTGTCGACTGAGGCGCGATCATCCGAGAACACTTAGTAACCTGTGACCACAAAGACACGTAATTTGCTTGTGACCACATACAAATTAGTGTACCTTGTATCCATATGCTGGAGTCGTCCAGGACGTGAGTCTGCTGACTTTTATGGCCTAGCCACGAATCAGCTGATTCGGAAATTGGTATACGCACCTACCTTTTGTGCTTACTTAGGGCAGAATGTAGATAATTAAATATATGCTGGAGTGGCGAAATTGGTATACGCACCTGCCTTAGGAGCAGACGGGGATAACCCATGGGAGTTCAAGTCTCCCCTCCAGCACTTTGAGAAAGATAACTTGCCATGTAAATCAAGATCAAACTTCTTTGATTTTAATCTAATGCGCTTCTGCGCATTCACATAATATTAATCTGTGCCTATTTTAACTCAAAATTCTTCCTCAGCCATTTATCATTCTCTATCATATCAACAACCATATAGAGCAGATCCTTACCGATTTTAAAGTCAGCTTTAAACAAGGTTATGATGTCCTCGCAGTCATATGGGTAAACCCAGACACTATCCTGTAGCCGAACGAACCCAATTGTAAACAAAGTTCTTCGTAACCTATCTCTTAGTGATTTTCTTTCTTCTTTTATGTCAAAAATAAGCACGCGCCATTTCTTGTCCCATTTTTTGGGTTTAGGAATCTTATAATTATTACGCTCAAGATCATGAAGCTTTTGTTCCCCCTTTTTTGTAAGACGCACATATCCGTGTGAATTATACTCGAGCAGACCCATATCAATAAGTTTTTTCCTTGATCTGCTAACAATTTCTTTTTTCCGCCCTGATACATCAACTCCAAGTTTACGTAGCGCAACTAGAACATTTGGAGCGACGAGAGCAATACTTAGGATTCCAGCGACTGCAACTGCCTCAAGAATAACCTTTTGTATTTCTCCTTTTTTTGATCTTTTTTTCGACTCTTCTTCTAAATATCCCATACACCTATTATACGCTATAGCGTACCATAAGTGTATGGGGGAAAAATTGGTTGTGGTACGGTATTTAAAATGAGACTCACACAAAATTGTGTCTATACTAGACACAATTTTGTGTGAGTCTCTTAATTTTTACCTAGTGCTGGAGGCGGGACTTGAACCCGCATGAGCTTTCGCTCGTAGCGTTCTGAACACTATGTGTATACCAATTTCACCACTCCAGCAAATTTTGACAGTTCTAATATACCAATTCCTGAATCAGCTGATTCACGCCTTGGGCGCAAACATGCTCGCGATGTTCAATTTTACCATATTCCATAAGCCTTTCCCGCCGTTCGCGTAGGCTTGACTTTTTCAGCAAAATTTGCTATAATGTAAATAGGTTATCGATCTTTGATAATTGCAAATTAAACTTACTTATAGGAGGCTGAAATGACGATAATCATTAAGTTTTTGGTTCTGCTCGCTCTTGTTGTTGCAATGATATGGAGCTTAATACAAATACCTTTTTGGATGGCAATTGTTCTATGTCTGGTTATCATGACCTGCACAATAGGATGGCTGATTTCTGTCGCACCAAGCGACAAAGAGACGGCGCTTATTCCAACGGGCGAAATAAAGTTTGTGGTAGAAGGTGACTCATGCCTCAAAGTACTTGCCAATCTAAAGGGTACTGGGTGGTGGTACGACGAGAGTACAGAAACTGTGGTCAAAGAAGAACTTGACGACAACAATGTATCTAATGCAGTTTACACGCCAAGCTTTTTTGGAATCTACTGGGTTAGCTGGTTCTATTCATTAAGGCAGATTCATGTATGGATTTTTGAGTGGACTAAGCTCGTAAAGGGCGACGCTCAAAAAGGAGAGGGCACATACCTGCTGGAACATCGTAAGGAATATGTAAACTCTCTCTTCTTGTTTGCAACGTACCCGATTCATGCAAAAACTGTGGAAATTGCCGGCAATCTTCAAATCGATATTCTCGCCCTTGTAACACTACGTGTGGTGCATCCCCTAATTCCTGTTTTTGTTTTCAAGGGAACGTATCTTACACTCGTAGACGCGGCCATCAATGGAGCTATTACCGACCTTTGTCGGGACAAAACTCTCGACACATTCCGCGCAATGGAAAAGGAAGGTCCAGGAAATCCATTTTCGGAAACGATTATGCGACTCAACGATAGTGTTACAGAAGATAGTGAGCGGAAAACTACCACTGAGGGTATCCCGAAAATTTGGGGTGTTGCAATACACAAGGTTGATTTCATCAGTTTTGACCTATCAGTGGAATCGAAGGAGGCACAGGTGGCAACTATGGCACTAGAGGTTGCTCGACTTGAGGCATCAGCGGATGTACAACGCGGAGAAGGGATAAAAGCAATTGGCAATGCAAATGCGGCCGCGCTCGGTGCTAGACTGGCTTCGGCGGAGAAATTCCCCGGAGGAATCCAGGCATTGCAGGAGCAACTAAAGATGGAAGGAGTTTCTGGTTTTAAAGGAAGCTTCTTAAGTCTTGGCGGTGAACAACCTTCGCCAGCTATTGTGGTAAATCCAAAAACAACTTAGAAATAGGAGGGCACAATGCTTAAAAACAGTCGTGACAAGTTGAACGAGTTGCATGGTTACAAAAAAGCCCCAGTACCCATAAAAAAGGAACTGAACGGTGACGAAGGAAACTTCGTCACGAGGTGGTGGGAAAAGGATAATCCAAACTCAAAAAAGAGAGTCTGGCTCATCATTCTTTCTGTGGTAGTGATGCTGGTTGCTGGGGCTTCAATGCCAAAATCAACCAGTGGTGAAAGTTCACCGGAAAATGTTTATCTCTTGGCAGGTATTATATCTATGCTGGGAGTTCACATAATCTGGGGGGTTTACTCGTTTGACGAGAAAGTAAGCTGGATGGAAACAACAATTCTGTACGGTATTATTTTCTTCTATGGACTCACTTTAGTTTTCTCTCAGGTTGTGCCGATACGTAACGCAGGTTGGAGTCTCATAAACAAAAATCTGACAGTTGCACAAGAAAGCCTGGAAAGTGCCGTCATCAACTTCGGGAAAACACCTCCACCGCAACCGTCGGCAATACGTCAATCGACTCGGTCGCCACGAGCCATTCTGAAAACGACGAAGCAACCGCTATATGCTGTTCCAGGTGGCAATTTCCAAAAAGCGGAAACACCGCGCGGGGCAAGGGTTATTGAAAAAATATCGTTCAACTGTCCGCAAGGGTGCATCTCTCAAGTTGAACACGATGGCTACCGCATGTGTGAAACTGAAAATGGCAATGGGTTGGAAGTAGACCGTAATGGAAACAGGTGGTATTGGGGTTCATACCAAAATACCAAATGCCTCGTTACAACAATTCCAGGAGCGCCAGGTATCGTAAGATACAGGGAACGTTTCTTGAAGCTTCCAAATTCCAAGCTTCACTTTCCTGCCGACCTCATTTTTGTTATTTACAGCTTTGGGGCGAGTTGGGGAATTGATTCAGCGGATAGGGGTTTCGGGCCTGTGCCGGTGGATGTCACAATGACCACAATGTAGTTAATTTGCAATTAAAGCACACAAGCCCGCGGGAGCAATTCCTGCGGGCTTTTTTTTGTCATTAGGAACAATTACTTGTTACTTTGAATTACAAAACTACTATTAATCTCGTCTTTGCGAGTACTCGAAGCAATCCAGTTCCCATAGATTGCCACGTCGGTGAATTAGCAAATTCACGTCTTGGACGCTAACACCTCCTCGCAAAGACAAAAATAGAGTTTCGTAATTCAAAGTTGTCTGTATATACCGGAGACTGTTAAGTCTATGAAGTGTAGAATCCCCCACGCACTCACCATGATGGCAATGCCGATAATCCCCCAAAGCATATGCTTCTTCCCCTCCTCCTGAGCTTCTTCATTATCCTGATTAAGAACAAACTTCATCACACCGTAAAGAAAGTATCCTATGCCAAACGCAAAAAGAAGCTCGATGAGTGGCTCTAGGATGTACGCATTTACTCTCTCAATGATGTTCATAATGATAGAGAAACATTGTAAAGACTCTATATGCTACCGAGGAAGGTTAAGCCCCGGAGCATTTAGAGACTGGCCGGTTGAAGATAGACCTGTGGAGCTGGTGAGGAAGTTTACCAAACCATAAACCGACACCATCACCGCAATACCGATGATGCCATAGATAATCCCCTGCTGTCCTTCTTTGCGCTTTTCCTCATCACCCGCAGCCATAACAAACTTAAATGTATTCCATAGGAAATACACAACAGCGGCAGCAAGGATGAGAACTGTGGCAGAGCTGAGCAACCCCCCCAAAAATGTAATGAGTGCGTTTACGTTTGTAACGTCCTGTGTAACAGCAAATGCGTAAAATGGCATAAACAGAACACCGAAAGCAATAACTTTTTTCATATAAATTTTAATGTAATAATAAATAATCTACGACTGCTAACACCCGATCGTATTACTTTTATTATACAAAACCCTCGCGGAATGCGCAATAGGCCCGCCGGCAACTGTCACTTACTACTGCCCAACATTGATTTCTATCCCTGTAGTTGTGTTTAAATTTATTGAACCAGTGATAAATCTCACTAGCCCCCACATTGACACCATAACCGCTATGGCTATAATCCCCCATACTGCTTTTCCTTTAAACTTTGCCAATTCTTCCGGGTTGTCGCTATTCTTAATAACCCCAAAAATATTCCACATAAAAAAAACTATTGTTGCAGAGAAAATGAGGACCATTGCTGGCTCGACAAATGCTCCTATAATGAGGTCAACGAGGGCTTTAAAATCCATAGCTGGTTTAATTATGTATTTGTAATCGTCTCAACAGTCGTGCCGATAATCTGCGCAAAACCCCATGCTCCAAGAAGGATAAAGGCGCCGACGATACTCCACCATATCGCGCTCTTTGCCTCTTTAAGCCCTTCTGGATTCCCTTGGGCTTTGATAAATAGAAAGCCGGAATAAACGAAACCAAGAACAACAAATGGCATCACAATTTCTACCGCTGTTCCTATAACCTTGGCTACAAATTTTGGGAATGTGTCGTAATCGGGCTTCAACGGATTTGATATTCCGCCTTTTGCGAGTGGAATTGTCCCACCGCCATCACCTGGAACTTGAGCCGCAAGAAGAAAAGGGAAACCGATGCTCATCACCAACAACATTATACCGAGAATCTTTTTCATAATTGTATTATATCGTCAAACGAGGAGCGACGCAAGCACACGGAGTGCTTATGGCGTCCGAGTGCTGACGATATATAGTAATCTATATATCCTATTTTATTTAGCGCGCGCAACTAATTCAGGTCGAGCATAAAACTCATAAAATTTATCTGCTCCTCGCTCAAAAATGCGAAAAGCGCCATTTTGATTAGCACATATGCGCCGAGAATAATCCCGAAGCCACGTCCAATATCCCAAAATTTCTCTTTTGCATCGCTCCACGCGCTTTCTTTGTTTTGGTTTAGCACAAGGTTCCCACCCACCCACATAAAACCGAGAGCCGCAAGCGGGACAGCTATATAATAAATGATGAAGTGTATGACGTTATTGACAAGTGTAATAAGGTCGTTAAAGCCACACATTTTTTGTCCAGCGGCTAAATCCCCGCAAGGTATCCCCACTTGCGCCAATGCGAACACTGGTTGTAGAAAAATAATTCCCACCAGTATCGTTGCAGTCATTTTTTGATTTAATATTATATTTCGCATATTGTTAGAAATTAACGAGCGCGTAGGAGCGTGGACATATTGCTCTGCGCAACATTGAGAGATTGGTTCATAGAACTTCTTCCAGATGTTACGCTTTCAATCATCGTCATAAAAAGCGAATCTGTTTCAATTGGCGATGGGTCATACCACGCGCGCGCAATGAGCGCGGAAGAGTAAAACACCGAGAATACCGCATCTTTTGGACTTCCAGCGAGAAGATCCCGACGTACAGGAGGAAGCCCCAGGGAAGCGCTTGCGGAACCCACAAAACTCTGCCCGGAAAGAAGCGACGCCGCATAAAGAGCACCTAATTGATTTTTACTTGCTGCAACAATCGCGGCACCGTGTATGCGACCAAATGTGAGTTTCGCTGCCATCTTGCTCACCTGTGGCAAGAGCGCGACATCAAAGTTAAGGTGTGGGTTCTTTTGTCTTATAGACGCATATTCGCTCGCATACCCAAAATAGAGCGCCAGATCGCCCGCATCAAACATTGCGCGTGATTCTGGTAGCGAACGGTTCCATGAGTACGAATCCTTGTCTGACTTTGAAAATTCTATAAAAAAGCGCATCGCGGTAACTACTGGGTTTTCGGCAGATACTCCTCCTGTAGCAGAGAGCATTGCTGTAAATGACCCGTTGGTATTGACTACGATTGGACTTCCTGCCTGCATAATAAGGGTTGATACAATCTCTTTTGCATGAGAAACATTGCTATACTCGCCAAACGCGACCATGCTTTTTATAATATTCCCATCTTTATCGCGCATCGTTATCTTTGGCACAAGATCATAAAAATCAGACCAAAATGCTGGAGGGGCTGGGATAAGAGCGCTCGTAAAAATATCACGGTTCCAATACATCACTATTGGGTCAATGGTAAACGGCAACGCCAGCACCCCATTCGGAAGCAAGAACATTTCACCCTCCTCGATAAATGTATTCTTGAAATCACGCTCAGGGTATGTTTGATAAGGAATAACAATGAACTTATCCATTTTTTTTACAATCTCGTCCTGGGCGAGTAAAACAAGATCGGGCCCCTTTCCGCTTGCGAGAGCTTCTATAAAATCTGCATTAAAAGTTTTCGCGTTTTTTTGAACATAATTAATGGTTATGCTTTTATTGCCCTTCATATTTGCTAAAATAATTTCTTGCATAGTTGTTTGTGGATATGTTCCCCACAGTGTCACTTGTCCATAATCAATCTCACCTCCACTTGTAGGGAGAGATATCTTGCCGGAAAATCCAAGGAACCCAAGGATGAGCAATATCACAAACACTGCCATAACAACTATTTGAAAAATTTTTGGTTGATTCATTATATTATGATTTTAGCATGATAAAACCGTAATGATGTTCCCCTGCGGAGATTTCATTTTTAAGAACAAATCCATTTGCTTCGCAGAGAGCGCGAGCGGAATCCTTTGTAACGACCATTTTGGGAGAAGGCCCAAGGTTGTTGAAGGAGTCAGTCCAATCTATAAGTAGGAGCTTGCCACCTAGTTTTAAAATACGCTTTGCCTCACGAAGAAGACCCGACTTGTCCTCTGCTTGAAAAAGCACGTTTGAAATAACGACCGCATCGCACGCGCCATCTTTTATTTTTGTTCCGCCAACATTTTCAATATTCCCCCAAAGAAGCTCAATATTTTTAAACCCGCGTGCTGTTGCTTCGTTTTTAATATTCGTTAAGAAATCCTTCTGAACCTCCACGGCATACACGCGACCAGTCTCCCCCGCTTTTTCCGCGAGTGGAAGCGTGTACGCGCCTGTGCCTGCACCCAAATCTGCAATGACCATTCCTTCATACACGCCAAGCGCTTTGATATTTTCTTCAGGGTTTGTAAAAGCAGGAAGTTCCATGAGATTAGTTTATAAAGTTGAAAGTCTTAATGTCCATAAAGTAAATTCATTATAATCCATAATACTAGAAAGTAAAAGGTCAGCCCTTGCGGGGCTGACCTTTTACTTTCTATCTCCTGACCTTCAAGTTACTCTAAAGGCAACTAAGTGAAGCAATGCTATCTCCTTCCCTAAGCTTCATAATTCGCACACCCTGCGTGTCGCGACCGAGTGTTGGAACATCCTTCATCGTGATGCGTATCACCTGGCTCTTTTTTGAAATAGCCACAAGCTCTGTAAATGCAGGAGTAACAACCTTTGCAACCATAATCTGCCCAATCTTTGTGGTTACTTTTGCAGTCTTTATGCCTGAACCGCCACGTTTTTGTACCTTGTATTCTTTGATGGCGGTCTTTTTGCCGTACCCATTTTCACTCATAACCAAAAGCTCTGGCTTCTCCGCGTCCTTGTGAATCACATCCGCGCCGACAATGAAATCGCCTTTCCCTAGCTTCATTCCACGCACACCGCCTGCGGTGCGACCCATCTCGCGCGCGTCTGACTCTTTGAAACGAATAGCTTGCCCCTTTGCAGTCGTCAAAATAATGTCATCACCTTTTTCAGTAAAGAGCGCCGCGAGAAGTTCGTCGCCTGATTCAAGCTTGATAGCAATGATGCCTGTCTTCCTAACATCCTTGAAGCTGTCTGCAGAACATTTTTTAATCGTACCCTGCTTCGTCACCATGAAAAGCGATAGCTTGGAATCCTTTGCAGACTTTGGCATTGAAAGAATTGACGTAACTTTTTCCTCACCCGAAAGAGAGATGAAGTTCATAATGGACTTGCCACGTGTTGCGCGCTTGCCCTCTGGAATATCGTACATTTTTATCTGGTACGCCTTGCCCTTGTCTGAAAAGAAAAGCATGTCACTGTGTGTCGTGGCAGACATAAAAAGCGTGATGAAATCCTCTTCTTTTGTATCCAAATCAACAACACCCACACCTCCGCGGTTCTGCTGTCGGTACTCGCCCGGGTTTGTGCGCTTGATGTATCCACCCTTAGTGTACACGAGCATAGACTCTGCATCGGGAATCATATCCTCAAGAGAGATAGAGCCTGCAGCCTGTCGTACCACTTTGGTTCTGCGCGCGTCCCCGTATTTCTCCTTCATTTCACCAAGCTCTTTTTTTACCACAGCCAAAATTTTCTTTGGGCTCGCAAGGAGGTCTTTGCACTCTTTTATAAAATTTTGTTTTTCTTTGAGTTCAAGCTCCACGTTCTTCCTCTCAAGTCCAGCAAGCTTCTGGAGTTTCATTTCCAAAATTGCTGTTGCCTGCAAATCAGAGAACTTAAATTCCTTCATCAAGTTTGCATGAGCGGTCGCTGTGTCCTTTGATGCGCGAATAAGTGAGATTACTTTATCAATATGATCAAGCGCCTTTTTCAAACCAAGCAAAATGTGCTCCCTCTCCTCTGCTTTGCGAAGGTCATACTCGGTGCGGCGACGTACCACTACCTGTCTGTGCCCGATGAAATTTGAAAGCACACCCTTGAGTGAAAGAGTTTGAGGAACGCCATCCACAAGAGCGACCATATTATAATGGAACGTGGACTCAAGCTCTGTGTGTTTGTAAAGATAATTCAAAACGACCTGCGGATATGCGCCGTTCTTCAAGTCAATCACCACACGAATATCGCGAGTAGACTCATCGCGAAGACCACGAATACCCTCAAGCTTTTTGTCTCGAACAAGGTCTGCAATTTTCACAATAAGGTTTGCTTTGTTCACACGAAAAGGAAGTGACGTAATGATAATCTGGTTTGCGTTTTTGTCCTCAATAATTTCTGCTTCGCCACGTACGACTACTCCTCCTCTTCCAGCAGAATATGCATGCTTAATATCTTTCTCACCAAACACTACGCCTCCAGTTGGGAAATCTGGACCCTTCACAAATTTTACAAGATCATCTGATGTAGCTTCCGGCTCATCTATGAGATGACTCGTTGCATCCACAAGCTCACCAAGATTGTGCGGAGGAAAGTTTGTTGCCATACCTACAGCAATACCGAGCGTGCCATTTAATAGTAGGTTTGGAAGCGACGCTGGAAGAACCATTGGCTCTTTTTTTGTACCATCATAGTTTGGCTTGAAATCAACAGTGTCGCGATCAATATCATTCAAAAGTTCACCAGAAATACGTGACATTTTTGCTTCGGTGTAACGATATGCCGCAGCAGCATCACCGTCTATGGAACCAAAGTTACCTTGACCAATCACAAGAGGATAACGGAAAGAAAATTCCTGTGCCATTTTTACCATCGCCTCATACACAGAAGAATCTCCGTGCGGATGATAACTACCGAGCACATCTCCAACTACTGTTGCTGATTTGCGAAACTTCGCAGACGCAGTTAAACCCTTTTCGTGCATTGAAAAAAGTATTCTACGATGCACGGGCTTCAAGCCGTCGCGCACGTCGGGGAGTGCGCGATCTGTAATGACCGACATCGCGTAGTCAATGAAACTCGCTCGCATCTCGCTCGAAATATCCTGAGGTACAACGTTTACTCGCTCCATAGGAGCGAGTTCTTGAGCTTCTTTTCCGCCCTGCTGTTCGTTTTTCTTGCGTGCCATATTATTGATATTCTAGCACAAAATCTTGCCCTGTTCAAACGTTACTTTTTTGTTGTAGCACCTAAAGAAGGGTCAATAATGACAACCCCAGAAATGTCAAAATCATCAGTAGAAGTGGCGGTAGTAGCTTCCTTTTTTTGTGAAAATGCGCTTGATGTTCTATCTTTAAGCCCTGATAAAAATCCGTCAAACATAACCGACACGCCATCCACTGGGGAGACCGTTTTTTCACGCACCTCAATCCCACGTGAACGAGCATCTCTTGATGAAACCCACACAAACAAAATACCTGAAAAAATTACAAGCGTGAGAGCTAGTGAAATGCTCTGTTTAATATGATGCGGTTTTTCTCGCAGTTTTTGTAGCATTTTTTTACGCTGACTTGAGCACAACCACCGCGCCTTCCTTGCCATCAAGGTCCTTTTTCTTGAACGTAAACTTTTCCATTGTTTCCGCCTCTGCGCCAGACTCCTTCACAAATGTTTCAAGAGAACCTTTCGTGTGTTCAAAATCCATAGGAACTACGACCTTTGCCTCCAAAGCGAGAGTAAGTTTGTACGCATCAGACGCAGAAAGTTCTTCACCTCCCGAAATAGGAGTAAAAAGCACATCAATTTCACCAAGTCCTTCCTTTACCTCACGAGAAAGCGCGTCTGCGGAAGCAAGGGAGCCTAAGAAGCAGAGATTTATTCCTTCAAACATTACCGAGAAAACGGTGTTAATTTTTTTATCACCTGAGTATATCGTTTCAGTACCAAAACCTTTTATAAAAATTCCACCAACTTCATATTCACCAGGACCAGAAATAACGAATGGTTGACGGTCACCATACGCGCACTGGTCTGCACCATTAAAATCTGAATGGCGCAATGACGACAAAACTATGTCTGCTCCAAAGCGCGACGCTTTTTCTTTTGAGTCTTTGCCTATTGGGTTGTACGCAATAGTGCGTTCGCCTAGTTGAATCTTAAAATACTGCTTTCCGTAATATGTGACTATCATTAGCGGTATTGTAGCAGATTAAAGGGACATTTGACAATTGACCATTAACATTTGACGAGATACCTAGAAACCCTTGCAAAACATAGCTTAATTACCAAATATAAATTTCATACAAAAATGCTTGACAAATCCTGCGTATCTGCTATACTTGTTTTACCTTATGAAGCTTCGGCTTTGGGGGTTATGGCCATCCGGGCCCTTTGTTCCTTTAACATTTTCCCCTAACTAACGAAAGGAGAATCAGAATCATGAATAAACTGTTCGCCAATGCAACCGCTGACCCATCGTGGTCAACCAACCTCTTGGATAACTCGATCGACGGCGGCCTGGCCGGCACCAAGGGCGATTAGCCCAAAGCCAAGACCTTAATGCGCAACTGACACCCAGCGCTATATAAACTGTGGACAGTCCCCCCAAGCATCGCGCTTGGGGGTTTTTGTTTTTCCCTGTTATTTTTACCAGCCACTTGGAGGTTCAGCCTCACATAGGACCGCCCTATGTGGTCTTGTGTTTTTGGGTCATTTGAGGTATATTGAACAAGTTAACAACAAGCAGTTCCAAGGATAACCCTCCCCCATCCAGACTAGGCAGTTCGGGGGAAAACCGAAGTTCACACATCCCGCTTGTCCTACATTTCGTAGGTTTGATGGGATTTTAATTTTTGTATGAAAAAAGATATTGATGAAGTAATTGAGGCTCCGTTGTCATTTATGGCAACCCTCATGGCAGATATAAAAACTCTTCCTGATAACGACTCACTCGTAGAGGGTCCTGTAATTAGCGTGGCAAAGTCATGTGTGTATGTGAACCTTGGGCCTATCGGCACAGGCATCATTTATGGACGTGAATTTATCAACGCTCGCGATGTCATCAAAAAGTTAAACATCGGCGATACTATTACTGCAAAGGTTGTTGACACCAACAACGAGGACGGCTACATTGAGCTTTCTCTCAAAGAAGCGCGTCAGGCTATTATCTGGAGCGAGGCCGAAGAGGCTATCAAGTCAAAGAAGACTCTTGAACTACCAGTAAAAGAGGCAAACAAGGGAGGACTCATTATGGAGTGGCAAGGTATCCAAGGGTTCCTTCCTGCTTCACAGCTAAAGAGCGAGCATTACCCTCGCATTGACGACGGCGACAAGGACAAAATTCTTGGTGAACTGAAGAAGCTCATTGGAAAGCGTATTTCTGTTACAATAATCGGCGCGTCTCCAAAAGAAGGCAAGCTTATCTTTTCAGAAAAAGAGCAGGGTGTGAAGGAAAAGCGCGAGATCTCGGGCAAGTACTCAAACGGCGATGAGCTCGATGGCGTAATCTCTGGCATCGTAGACTTTGGTGTGTTCGTGAAGCTTGAAGATGGCATTGAAGGCCTCGTACACATTTCAGAAATCGGATGGGGTCTCGTGGATGATCCGCGCAAGATGTTCAAACTTGGCGAGAAGGTGCGTGTGAAGGTTATTGAAATCAAAGACGGCAAGATTTCACTTTCACTCAAGGCGCTCAAGGAGAACCCGTGGAAGGATGCTGAGAAACGATACAAGAAGGGTGACACTGTCACTGGTATCGTTATCAAGTTCAACACATACGGCGCTCTTGTATCTCTTGAAGAAGGGATTGCAGGGCTCGTACATGTGTCTGAGTTTGGCACAGAAGAAGAGCTAAAAAAGAAACTTGAACTCGGACGCACATATCCGTTCACGATTTCTCTCTTTGACGCAAAGGATCAGAAAATGACACTTTCGTACACAGAAAAGAAGTAGTTTAGGGAACATGTGACATTTGACACCGCCTTCGCGGACAATTAATCTAAATACAAAAGAACAATTGACCTTTGACAATTGACATCAGATTTTCGCTTCGCGAAAATCTGTGGGTTTAGTATTGTGTTAATTGTTAATTGTTTCATGTCAATTGTTCTCTAGTATTTTGTTAATTGTCAATTGTTCTTCCTCACTTATCCCAAATCCTTCTAGCTGTCCATTTGATTAGGCGATACATTACATACAAAAGTACCCCGTAAAAAACAATCTGCCATTCTAGAAAATACTGAAGCAAGGTGAGGATAGCGAGCATTATATATGCAAATGGTTTCTCGGCAGTATTTGAAACAGTATCAAGAATACTGCCGTCCTTTTGCACAACAGAAAGCGGAGCCTTCATCGCCGAAATCTCCCTAGCCTTTTCCTCTTTAGCGAGTCGCACCTGATATCCCTCACCAACACGAAAACGCTCCAATGCATTTGCTCCTGCATTAGCGCTTTCCTTCACAGTGTCTGGAATATTTTCCACTACTTTTTTAATTGTGCCAAAAATAGACCCTGCAGGTTCATCTGTTGTTTTCAGAAGCTTCTCTGCGTCAGCTTTCTTTTTTAGAGCAATCTCAATCTCTCTGCCATCAGAGATGCCGTCACCATCGGTGTCTTTTTTAATAGGGTCAGTACCGTTTCGCAGTTCATCCACATCGGGCACTCCGTCATTGTCATCATCCAAATCTTCTCTGTTGCCTATTCCATCTCCGTCCGTATCCAAATCTATATCACGCTCGCTCTTACCTGTTTCTGTATTATCAAGCACAATAGCGCGCTTCACTCCACCAGCGATGGAAGCAGTTGTCCCTGTAATACGCGCAGACATTGAATGTTTTCCTTCTTTAGCATTCCAGTCTACCCATACATCTCGTACGCGCCCTCCGCCAGAAAGCGCAAAGTTACTTTTCCCTATAAGTACTCCATTATCCAAAAATTCAACAGTTCCTTCCAGATCGTACAAGCTACCATTAAAAATAATCGTATAGACGCGTATCTTTTCTCCAGCAAAAAATGGGTCTTTTGAATACCAAATATTCGCTGGAACAAAGCCAGCATTTTTTATAGGAGGCTCGGCCGAGTACGCAAGCGTTGCGCCACAGATACTTAGCAAAAAAATAATTAAAAATTTATTCATACTTTCTTAAAAAGAGAAATGCCCGAGATTTCTCCACGCGCATTTCTCTAAGAGCCTATCCACTATCTCATGCCTCGCCAAAATCTTAAAATTTCGAGCGAAAATCATACAATTCGACGAAGCGTACCGAGGTACGGTAAGGAGAAGTGGATGATTTGTAGCCGAAATTTTAAGATTTTGGCAGGCAAGCTGTATTTTCTACACATTTTGCGGTGAGATAGCGGATAGGCTCTAAGAGAAACCGTGACCTCTATTACATTGTAGCCCCTGCTCCACAAGCCTTGCAATCTCCTTTGTGTGTTACCGCAAGATAGATTGCTCCCAGTCCAACAAGAATATACACAACTTTCTCAACTACTGGCCAACTGCCAACTAGCATAGATACAAGGTTGTAGTTAGGACTAAGCCCAACTAGACCCCAGTTGATACCACCTATAACAACGAGAATGAATGCGATTACATGTAATGCTTTCATGATTGAAAATATGTTTAAGTTCCCTCCGACCTTTCATATATATTATACACCCGCGTATGTTCAAGAGGAACATATAGCTGTGCATAACTTAGCCAGTTAAAAACACCAATCTGAGCACAAAATTAGCGCTCAGATTGGTGTTTTTTAGGAAACATAAACCATAATTAATCGTTATCGTCTTCTTTTGAGTCCCTATCCCGTGTTTTCTCGCGAGAGTTTTCTTTCTCCTCTTTTGGCTCTTTTTGCTGTTCTGATACTTTGTTTGTAGAAGTCGTTTTGGTGCTTACCGTTGAACGAATTTCTTCTTTGCGCGCATCATTTTGCTTACTATCACGATTTTCAGCATTATTTTTTGGAGGCTTGGTCTTTGTTTGTCCTTGCTGTAAGGTTTCCGTCGATACCTTACTGTCTTTCTCGTCTTTCTCTTTGCTGTATTTTTTCTCAAGCTCCTTGTGTTTTTTCTCTGCATCTCCGCGAGCACCTTGGACTTTTTTCAAAGCATCTTTGATTGATACGTCATTTGCGGTCGGAACATTTGCAACAAGTGTTGTTGTTGCAATCGCTGTCACCGCTGTATTTGCATTTAATCCAAGGAGGACTTGTTCGTGAGCACTAAATACTTCCGACAAACTTAATGCTGTTTGGAGCGCTTCTTCATCATCCTCATCCTCATCAAGTTTATCAATGCGATTTTTTACACGTTCTGCATAACGCTCCAAATTCCTCTCTGCAACCAGCTGTACTTCAGGAAGCACATTTGGCGCAATAGCAAGTTTTTCAACTTCCTCAAGACGACGTTCAACCAACTTCACCTCCCATTCCGCTTTTGCCTTTGGTGTTACAGACACAGCTCCTCGCACCGCCTCATTGACATAAACTTTGACAGCGAAAAGCTTATCTCCGGGAACTGTATTTTCAGCTGCAAAGGAAACTGTGCCTCCCATTAAAAGACTTCCTATTGCTAAAATTGAAATGCCTTTTTTATTTCTAAAATTATTAATATTGAATAGCGAGGGAACATTGCGAGAAGTGCGCACTGAGCTATTAACAGGGTTCAATCTCATATGGCGAACAAGCGCACTTCTCATTTCCGCTTTTTCGGAAGCAGAGAGTCTTGTGTGCTTTGCTCCTTTTTTAATTTGTTTAATTATGTGTTCCATTGTGTTGCTTTTCAGCGAGAACCTTAAGTTTTTCTATCGCTCTATGTATGCGGACCGAGATTACGTTTTCTGATTCTTTGGTAAGATGCGCGATATCTTTTACAGAGAGCCCGTCCACATGTCGCATCACAAGCGCTTCTCTATATTTGTCTGGGAGGCATTCTAGAAATGCTAGAGCTTTTGCGTGTTCGTCTTTTGTTTCAATATCTCGCATTGACTCAGTACCTATATCAAAACCTTCCTCATCACGCATCCTGTCGAGTGACTCGTCCTTCTTTTTGCGATATTCGTCAATGATCAAGTTGTTTGCAATGCGATATAAAAATGCCCGCATATTGTCAATTTCTTTACCCTGTGACATATACTCCCAAACGCGTACAAAAGTGCCCTGAGTTAAGTCTTTTGACTTTTCCCTGTCAGATACACGGAAAACACAATGCCGAAAAATCGCGTCGGCAAATTGGTCATAAGCTTTAAGGAATTCTTGTTCAACCGCATTTGGTTTCATGCCTACATTTAGACCTGTCGCCCAATAACTTTTCTGCTACAATTCCCAATTTTCGGCTGTGACTTGTCAAAAATTCTTCGAAATATCTTGATATTCCTCATAATTTTTGATTGCGTCTCGCTCGAGAATTTGGAATTTCGCTACGAAAATTATTAGGTGACAGGTCTATTATTAAAGACGGGCTTAAAGTGCCGTTCTTACAGAGATACTAGCACGCGTCAGTCAAAAGTCGAAAGTCTGAAAGTCGAATGTGGGCATCCGAAAGAAACCCAGAGCCCTGCTGTAACTTGGAAACCCGACGTCCAAGTTGGTAATGCGTCCCGACATCAATAAGCACTAGGACGAGCGTTGTTTCTCTTACCTCGTAAACGAGAAGTAGATCCGCCCGTATGTGACATTCCCGATACCCAGTGTAGTTTCCTTGTAATTTATGGTCTCGATATTTTTTGTCGAGTATTTCTCCGTGCGCAGGCATGTCAATAACAAGTGCAATATTATCAAGAACTTTTTTATTCACACCAGATCTTTTTATTTTTGAAAAAGACTTTTCAAAATCCTTCGAACGCTGTATTAAATACATATACCTATACTATAATCCGCGTAGGGCGTCTTTTGCAGTTTTATATTTTGGCCCCTTGAGTGCCTCTTTCACCTGCGCATCCCAGCGTGCTCGTATCGCAGCGGGATTTTTTGTAGGTTTAAATGGAATGCCTTGCTCAGCCACCACTTGATAGAGAAACATTTTGACCGCCGTAGACATATCCAGCCCCAACCCCGCAAGAGTCTTCCCTGCCTCCACCTTTATCTTCTTTTCGAGCCGTACATTTACTGTTGTATTCATCCCGTTAGAAGTAGGAAATTATTAAGAATTTCCGTAGTTATTTTATGGTTAGTAATATTTTCGACATATCACCCGATAAAACCCGCCAGGTAAATAATATAACTATGCGACTTCTAACGGGATTCATAATACCTCCAGTATATACACTGTGCGCACAGTGTCAAGCACTAGTCTTCTACAAGCGCATTTGGTTTCATTCCTACAAATGTGTAGGCGGGCTTAATGTGCCGTTCTTACAGCCATGATACCACAGCACAACACGCAAGTCCGTAATTTAAATCAATTACCACTTTTATCGAGCAAGTAATCTACGACTGTTTGCTTCAACGCTGGCAAATCATTTTTGCAAGTACTCCAGACGATATTTGGGTCAACGCCAAAATATTCATGAATTAAAATATTGCGCATGTCCGTCATGTCACGAAAAGGTATTTTTTGATGATTTTGCTTAAATTCATCACTTAAATAATTCGCTGCTTCGCCAATAATCTCCAATTCGCGAACCGTTGCATCAATCGTTTTTCTATCCTTCGCAAAAAGACCAAATTCAATACCATCAAGATATGTTTCGATGATCTCAATCGCTTCCAAAATATGTTTTAAATATGAAATGTCATCCTTCATAAATTACTTCTGATTCCCCTATAACTTTCCCCCTAAAAAATTTACTTAAAGAATCATAGGTCAAGAGATCGATCTTCCTTCCCATAAATTCGCCAAGTCGTCGCTGGATCCTAGCAAATTCAAAAAATCCTATCTCAGTTTCAGGCTTAAATTCTATTAAGACATCAATGTCACTGTCTTGTGTCTGACTGCCATGCAAAAATGAGCCGAACAACGAAGCTTTTTTAATACTGCCCCGCATCGGCTCATTTTCAATAGCCCTGAGAATCTTTTGTTTTACTTCATCTTTGTCCATCTTTCTATCCTATCACAGCCAAAAACAAAAAGCTAAGTGCATTTCCGTTCCACAAAAAACTTCCTGGGTAGAGAGGAATCACGACCACAAAATCTGCACAACATTACAACACATAATTTCCTAAACAATTGTGGCTGTCCCCATTACACACACATTACAAAAGCCCAGCAAACCGTAGGTTTGCTGGGCTTTTTGCGAATGTATCTACTTTAGACTTTAAGACTTTCGACTTTATGGACTAGCCTATGAACGTAAGCGCCTTCCCTTTCTGGCCTGCGCGGCCGGTACGGCCAATGCGGTGTACGTAGTCGTCGTAGGTCTCGGGAATATCAAAGTTGATAACGTGGGACACCCCGGCAATATCCAGACCGCGCGCGGCAACGTCTGTCGCTACAAGAATCTGCGCCAAACCTTTCTTGAATGTATCAAGAGCGCGCTGGCGCTGACCTTGATTTTTGTCTCCATGAATTGACTGTGCCTTGAAGCCTTTCTTTGTGAGAGCAACCGAGAGCTTTTCTACTCCGTGCTTTGTGCGTCCGAAGATGAGCACTTTTTTAAATTCTGGCTGAATCAAAAGATCGTGAAGTACTTCTAGTTTATCTTCTCCTGCTTTTATTTTCACAATATCTTGTTCAACATTTTTTGAAGTGTCTTGTGTCTTCACAGAAACCATCACTGGCTCCTTGAGGAAGTCTTTGATGAGCACTGCAATTTCTGGCGAAAGTGTCGCTGAGAAAAAAAGTGTATGGCGTTCCTTAGGCATAAGCGCAAGCATGTAACGCATGTCATGAATGAATCCCATATCTAACATTCTGTCTGCTTCGTCTAAGACTACTGACTTAAACTCGGCAAGGTTTATATGTTTGCGTTCAATCAAATCCTTAATACGTCCCGGTGTTCCGATGATGAAGTTGTGCTGATAGCGGAGATCAGAAATCTGGCGTCCAATAGCCGCGCCACCTACGCAACACACGGACCAAATCTTGAAACCTTTTACAAAGCCCTTGAGCTCCATTTCTATTTGCTGCGCGAGCTCGCGTGTCGGCGCCATCACTATCACCTTCTCCTTTGGGTTCTTCATAACCTTATCAATAAGAGGAATAAGGAATGCCGCTGTTTTGCCTGTACCAGTGTTCGCAATACCTACAAGGTCATGACCATGCAAAATGTGTGGAATCACGCGATCCTGAATTGGAGTTGGTTCGTTGTAACCCTTTACCAAAATATTTTGCTTCAAACGCTCATCTATAATAAAATCCTTGAAAAAATGTTCAGGTGTAAAAACCACAGCCTCTTCTGTAATGACGGTTTTGTTGATAAATTTTGAAATATCAATATGCTGACCTTTTCTTGGACTGCGCTTGCCTCCGCCTCGACTTGAGCCTCCACGAGATGCATTGAAGGTGCGACCCAAAGGAGGGCGCGCTGAAAAATGACGTGGTGGACGCGCGCTTGAATGTTGGCGAGACTCGGATGACCCATTTGTGCGAGTTCTCGAACTAGCGCTTGTGTGAGTACGACTTGATCCACCGCTTCTACTAAATGATTTTTTTTGTTCCATATATTGTTTTAAAAGGCCTGTTTATATAGGCTTAAATTAATTCTTCGTTAATTTCTCTGAAAGCCCCTGAACGCGATGAAGATTTAGACAACCTTATGGGACAAAAACTCTATGAGATGAAGTTAAAACAAGTATATACTATTTAAGGCTTTTTGTCAAACCCCATTAGAGGTAGGGCGTTTCGCCCAAAAAACCACTGAACAATATATCTTTCAAAAGTTTGTTATTTAACTCTGTGTTCAATAAAATAATCAAATGCCCGCGACCTCTAACGGGGTCAAACAAAAACCACAGACGAAATTGCTTCGGCTGTGGTTAATCTTGCGTCATTGCTCTTTCAGGGGGTACTAATCACGAACTTGCCATTTTTATACTCAAACTCCCCACCTGTTTTGATTGCTTCTCTGTACTGCATGTCTGTCGTTTCCAAATACTCAATTTGCCTGCGTAGCACCTGTGCGCGACGTTCGTGTTCTTTAGCAACTTGTTCTGCAACAAAAATCGCAGATTCAATGCTCATCGGCTCGTACTTTGTGCACCACTTGTAACAAAAAATATGTTTGAGGTTTTCTGGGGCGGCACATTCCCCCGCTACACGTATTTTTTTGCCGTGTTCGATTATCCAACCTTTACCTTTTGGCGCAGTGTCTCCATTTCTTTTTATCTCGCTTTCATCTTTTGGCCAAATACGCCCCAAATTATCAAAATCCCATGCTTGAACAAAAGAGTTACATGTTTCCCATGCTCGCCATGGATTCAACGACCTTCTGCAACCGCGATTATGGAGAAATTGTGATCTTTCCTCAGCTGACACATCAACCCTGTATTCTGTGTCATCAAATTTCTTAAACCACAGGCCTAGGCGCAGAAGATACTCGCACACCTTTTCAATGACGCCGACATTATCAACCTTAATGAACAAATACATGACGAATTCCTCCTATAAATTTTTGACAAAAACCCTAAAACTCATACTACGCAAAAGTACCTTTAAATGCAAGAAGGCTACTTCCCTAAATCCAGCACCTCGTCAATACGAATCTGGTGGACGAATTCGGGGACGTGAGAAACAAGAATCATTGCGCCTTCGTATTGGTCTAGCGCTTTTGCAATGATGGGCAAATGGCGGAAGTTGATGTGGTTTGTAGGTTCATCTAAAATTAGCAAGCCTGGTTTTTCTAGCACGAGCTGAGCAAATGCCACGAGTCCTTTCTGCCCTTCTGATAAACTTCCAATTTTTGTATAAATCACATCAGAAGTGATGAGAAAACTTGCGGCTACCGCGCGCATGCGTTCTTCATCGAGTTTGCCATCCACTGCCTGTGCTGCGCGCGCGAGCGAGCGATACACAGTATCGTTGAAGTCCAGTGTAGAAAAATCCTGACGATAATAGCCGACACGTACACCATCTGCAATCTTTGCGCCTGAGGCCTTTCCTGTTGCAATGGATTCAAGGAGAGTTGATTTGCCGATGCCGTTTGGTCCTGCCAGTAGCAAATGGAATTTTTTCTTTAATGAAAGTTTTATTTTCTTCTCAACGGGCTTGTGATGCTTCAAAACAGAGAACGAAGATATATGTAAAAGCTCCCCTGTGAGCT
Source organism: Minisyncoccia bacterium (assembly GCA_049294435.1). Lineage (GTDB taxonomy): Bacteria > Patescibacteriota > Minisyncoccia > Phycocordibacterales > UBA1550 > UBA1550. The sequence continues at coordinate 14,871 of JBAQCU010000028.1, read as the reverse complement.
CGGGCTGTGAGGGAATAGTGAACGAACGAATCGTTTTGTCTTCTTTGCGAATATCAACCTTTGCCTCTTCCATTTCTTCTGCCTTTTCACGCATACGCTTTGCAACCATACGCATTTGTCCTCCCTTCATTGCGAAAAAGTTTGCCTTGTCTTTGTTTGCCTGAATCTCCTTTGCAAGTTGCGCATTCTTCATATTTTCTTTTTCAATCTGAGCGGTAATTTGTTTTACAACATCGAAATAATTGCCGACATAATTTTCAATCTTTCTTGTATAAATATTTAAATAGAGAACACCCTCGGTAAATGAGTTCAAAAATTCCGCATCATGAGAAATAACGATAACTGTTTTTTTGTATTCCTTGAGGAAGCCGGTGAGGTGCGCAATGCCTGCCTTGTCCAAGTTGTTTGTTGGTTCGTCAAGGAGAAGCACATCTGGGTCTTGAATGAGCGCAGATGCAAGTAGGAGGCGCGCCTGCTGACCGCCGGAAAAGGACTTGATGATGCGCTCGTGCATTTTCTCGTGACCTTTGAGATTTACTACCTCAAGCACCGCATCAATCTTCGGGTCAAGGTCGTAGATTTTCTTATCAAAACATTTTGCAAAAAATTCACGCACAGTAAGTTCTAGCTCTCCGCGAGGAACAACCTGCTTTGAAATGGCGATTGATATGCTTTTCCCAATATGGATGTCACCATCCTCTGGTTTGTTTGCACCAGTAATGAGCGCAAAGAGAGAAGACTTTCCGGCGCCATTTTGCCCCATAAGCGTGAGCTTTGCTCCGCGACGCACAGCAAAAGACACATCTTCCAGGATGGGTTTGTTGTGCCCGTATTCAAACGAGACATTCTCAAATCGTACGATAACTTCGCCTGCCATATACAAGAGTCTGTAAAGTTTTTAAAGTCCATAAAGTCAAAAGTGAATGCATTTGCACCCACTTTCGAATCAGCTGATTTGGGGCTTGGCCCTAAACACTTTATAGACTTTCGACTTTTGACTTACTTACCATACCTCATTTTCCTCAAAAGGCCAAGAGCTTATGAAGTAACCTCTCACACCCATGATCCCGTCTTTGCGAACACTAGCGTCTAAGAGTCTGTGGCCGAGCCGTGAATTTGGTAATGTTTATGTCCAGGACACGAACCTGCTTAGTTCGGAATTTGCTAATGTTTATGGCAGAGCCACGATTCTGCTGAATCGGAACCAGCTGATTCAAAGACGTAGTTTCCTAGGTCTTTATGTGGGTGTGAGGGGCTCCGTAGAAAACACTGTCTTTGCGAGGAGCTTGCGACGTGGCAATCCATAAAATTACACGTAAAACCTAGATTGCTTCGTGCCTCGCAAAGACTACAACCATGTTTTCTACAGAGCAGGTGTGAGGGGGTTACTTTGAAAATTTTTTACTCTTCCAGCTCAACCCAAAATTTATGCTTCTTATTCTGAACTATAACAAGTTTTTCGAGGGCATTCCAATTTTGTTTTTCATTACCTTCATCAAACATGGCGTCGATCTCGTCCCCGCTTATTCCTGCGTACACACCAGCGAGAACATATCGCACCCCTTGGTTATCGCCGGGGTTCATCTTGAGCAAAAGGCAATACAACTCAATTCCTTTGTCTTGCTCGCCATCATCAACAAAAAGTTCAGCGCGAGACTGTATCGCCCGCATATACGCCCTGTTTTCTATCATTCCCCACATCATCACAGCCGGCCACTTTGGAAATTTTTTCAAAGTGTTTTCGTAGGCAAGTTTTATGTGTTCCTTCGCTTTCTTTTTCTGTCCCGAGCTTCTATACAAATGAGCAAGTCCAACATGCGTCTGCACATAATCTTTGTCAAGTTTCAACGCTTCTAAAAGAAGTTTCTCTGCTGGCTTGGTACCGCCCCTTGTTCCCAAAAGTTCCATAGCGTCATAGTAGTAGTCGTCCTTGTTTGCCACCTTCATCGCCATTTGGTAATCGTGATTTTTCATATGATTGCTACAATAAATCTTCTACAGAAATATCCGCCTGTAAAAGTATCGACTTGAGCGTCTTTGGTGCTAAATCTTTATTGTGATAAGGGATGACCACATGAAGATTTGTTTTAATTGTGTGCCGTAGGTTAATATGACTTCCTGACTGATGATGGATATAAAATCCTATACCACATAGTATCCTGATAAGTTTCTTTGGGGTAAGGATTGGCAACTTTGGCATACAAAAATTACAGAGCAACTTGCAAACGCATACTAGCGACAAAACTTTCCTGTGGAATCTCTGATTTTATTTTCTTAAGCCCTTCGATGTAACAAGCGATAGCATCCTGCAAAATAGCTTTTGCTTGCTTCATATCCTTTGCTTCAGTAACGAGACCAGGTAAAGCAGGTACGGTAATCGTGTACCCACCAAGCTCATTTTCTTCAAAAAATGCTGTATATTCCCTTGTTTTTGGTGCTGTTTTACTCATAAGTACATATTAACAAAAACGGGAGTGTTTGCAACAAAAAGACCTACGCTGCCAACCATCCTCCATCTACATAGAGTGTTGCACCTGTAACATAGCTTGCTTCGTCGGATGCTAGAAAAACAACTGCGGCAGAAACTTCTTCTGGGCGACCCATTCGCTTGAGTGGAACGCCTGCAAGCATTGCGTCCATCACCTCTTTTGGAAGATTTGCCGCGCCGACCATTGGTGTATCAATAGCGCCGGGGCCAATCACATTCACCGTAATGCCAAGTGGCGCAAGCTCAATAGCGAGCGTTTCACTCATACCAATAATTCCCCCTTTTGATGCTGTGTAGTGCGCGCCACCAGCAATACCAACACCTACTCCGCCTGATGCAACGGATGCGATGTTCACAATACGCCCGTATTTATTTTTTGCCATCTCTTTTGCGGCGCGTTGCGCGCAAAAGAAATACCCCTTCAAATTGATATCAATGGTTCTATCCCATTCAGCTTCAGTCATTTCCAAAAATGGGTGCGACTCGTAGATGCCGGCATTGTTTACCATAATATCCAATCTTCCGTATTCCGCGACAACTTGATCAAATACATTTTCTACCTCCTCCTTATTCGTCACATCAAGCTTAAAACAAATAACATCTCCGCCAATTTTCTTCACCTCGTCGGCAACAAGCTCGCACTCTGCAAGGTCAATGTCCGTAATAATCACCTTTGCCCCCTGCCCCGCAAGCGCGAGCGCATGTGTCCGCCCCATCCCGCGACGCGCTCCAGTAACTAACGCAACTTTTCCTTGAAGATTGAACATATTGGTGTGAATTAAATGCCTGATAATGAATGCATTGTACTACTTTTGAAAAAGAAAAGTAGGTGGAATTGAGGGTACATGACCATTTCAATCATTTAACAAAAGAAAGCTCGTACACTCTGTAGTGTACGGGTATTCTTTTTAGGCTGAGCCTACGAGCTAAGCACCACAATTACCGCCTCCTTTTTGCTTTGGTAAGGTAACCTGTGAAGCTATTTTTGCATATCCAGACGCGCTGGAATAATTAGCACCAAGCATTTCCTCTGGATTCACATCTTTCCACAGAACACCTTTGCCTTTCATGTACGTTGCTATGGTGATATAAGTGTCGGGGAACCAGTACGAATTAACAACAAGTGCTGAATCCCACATGTCATGCTCGCTCACGCCTTGCGATGCCATGAGTTCCAGCAACCCGAGCATTGCCATACCATGGTTGCAATCGGGGAAATGCGTTGAGTTGCCACAACACGGCCGGTATATCCCTCTCGACACTTTGTCCACGAGCGTCTGCTGTTGTATCGTCAGCTCAAAGAACACATGCTTGCTGTAGTGTTCCATAGCGTTACCTTTCGCGAGCGTCCACCCACCCGTTGAAGCAAAGTTGCCAGCACCTCCGTATTTCGGATCACTCATCTCGCCAGAATCCAAGATAGGATTTTTACTTGCAAGACCAAGTGCCCAAAACAGATTCAAGAGATATCCGGCATTGTCTTTCGTAATCCTAAGTTTCCCATCGCTTTGCCCAAAAAGCAGAGTTTTATATTCATCTGTGAATACCCCTCTCTGCTCGTATATCGCCTTGAATTTGTCAGCATCTATCACTCCAACCTCAACAAGTTTTGAACCCAAATTGCCCCACTCTACTTGTAATTCAACTCCACCAAACGGCAAAACTGTTTCTTCTGAAACTTGCGTTTGTGTTTCCACCACCGGGGCAGACTTCTCTTTAATGCCTGCTATGTCTCCAAATCCACCAGCATACATCACGCCGATAAAAATTATTGACGCAACCGCAAAAGTAGCAATTGATATATACTTTTTACCAAACTCTAAATTGGTGTAATTTTTTGGAGCTTTGTCTTGTGTTTCGTTTTCCATAATTTTATTTTTAGATTAGCTATGGGATCACGTTTATATCAAGCTCCAGTTTCAATACTGGATTGATTGTAGAATTGGTTTCTATGTAGACTACTTTTTTTGCGGGACCCGTGCCCTGAGGGCCGTGAGCTGCTGGGTCTACCACGACTTCAACAATTATTTCTTGGCCCGGATTGACTGTCTCATTTAATTTTGACACAAGCCCCTCGTGTCCAGGCATACCAAACGGTCCCTTGCGCGATGAGCCATTTACAATAATAGCTTCTGTGCACATACAGGAGGTGTATACTTTCACAATTTTTACTGGTGTGCCTCCAGTATTTTTTACCGCAAACGAATGATTAACCTTCCCATTCGCCATTGAGACCGTGCCTAAATCAAAAGTTTTTTCATTCGGCACAAGCTCGCTGTAGTTCCCTCTGCCAGAAATTTTAGAATCACCGTACCACATACTAATTCCATTTGGCATTTTACCAACTATTATTTTCGCGACTTCTCTTTCAGTGGCGGTATCAATCACCGACACATCATCACTCTGCAAATTGGTCACGTACACAAATTTCCCGTCCTTTGAAACAACTACCCCGTGTGGTGCAGACCCGCCCTTAATAGCTTGCGCAACTTTCATTTCCTTCAAATCCATCTTGTAGACTGTGTCGCCAACCGGCTGGTTGAAATAAAATCCTTGATCGGCGATATACACGGAGCGAGAATCCGGTGTTGGATAAATCTGCACGGGACCTTTTGCTTCTTTTGGCAAATCAATGTAGCTCAACTTTGCGGAAGCAATATCATACACTGCCAAACTTTTTGCGTCATACACCGAAGCGAGCGCATACTTTCCGTCTGGCGTAACACCCGTCTGCACCACCGCTCCCTTTAGAGGAATGTCGCTTAAAGCGAAACTTTTAATGTCGAGAACCCCCATACTTTTGCCCGATAGCATTGCGATATACGCAGTTTCGCCGTTAGGAGTTATGCGGAGTCCATGAGGACCCGCGCTTTTTTTCGTTGCAACCTCCTTCTCAATTTCAAAAGTGGAGGTGTTTATTTTGTACACAATCCCTTTCTCCTGCGAAGCAACGATTGCGTACGCACTGTCGGGGGTCAGCGCGACATGCGACAGGTGCATCTCTTGCCCGATCTCAATTCTTTTTACGATTTCATCCGAGAAAGGGTCTATAACAATCACCTCATCTTTGCTTTTTCCTGCATACACTACTTCATCACTGTGCCCCTCGCTCGCTTCTGCTCTCGGAATAATCCGAAAAGACATTTTCATATCTTTTTCATCCACAGCATTAGCTGTCACCCACACGCTTTTATTATCCGGAGCAACTTGAACATTATGTGGCATATAGCCCACCGTCATCCCGTTTTTATCCTCAGATAAATTAATTCTTTTCAAAACCTGATTCGTCTTTGCATCTATCACAGCGATTTCCCCCGAACCTTCAATCGCAACGTAGATTTTTTCTTTAACACCAGAAACCGCTTTGTCACCTTTTTGGATTCCCGAATAAGCGAGCGCTCCAATTCCTACAATCGCAATCACTGCGATAACAATTTTAATATTTTTCATTTTTCAATTAGTTAATCTGCTAAAAGATAAACTAAATGAATGATGGACTGTTTACTAATAGTGACAACCAACGAGTAAATGTTTTAGGCTTATATAATTTCGCGCGAAAAATGCGGAATAAGATAAATAAATTCAGTACCGGCGTAATGTATTTTTGTAACCAATATGATATCGCAACAAAAAGAAGCGCGGGCATTAAAACCTCTGTCATAATTGAGGAAACAATACCCGTGGTAAACACCTGATACATTGAAATATAATGACTAATCGCGGACAATGCTTCCGATGGGCAAACTGAAACAGCAAGTGCCGTAATAGGACAATTACCATTCATTACGCCATCATTACTATGACCCATTGCAAAAAAACTGAGGGCTCCTCCCCCTATAAATACAACGAGTACGATTGAGAGCAAAAATCTCTTCATATATTTACTATGTTACACTTATGTTTCTAAAATACAAGTACACGACACCGCTCAAGATCGCTGAAAGGAAACACCAAACAGAAACATATGATGTTATATAAAAGTAATACGCGAACATAAGCGATATTGTGGCAAGGATGCCAAATATATTAATTATCCTTCTGCTAGAAAAGAGACAGCTTATGCAAGTTGCTAATATATACATACTTACAATAGTAACTCCGTGAGTGGAAGGCATCGTGTACACAACACTTTTGTTAACAATATTTGAAACCATTGGATTGCTGACAATGAAATATAATAAATACACGCCGACCGCCAATCCAATGACCTGAAATAGATACAGTATTTTCTTGCGATGAGGGTCAGTTTCCAAAAGCCCAATAGAGAACGGCACGAATATTGGCCACAGCACATACGCAAAACCAAGATACGCATAAGTTGCTATCTGATTAAAAATTTGCGCGCTGTATTGAAATGAAAGCCATACAGCTCCTTCAACAAACTGCTGAACACCAAACAAAAGCGGTATCATCGCAAACGGAAGCTCTTTTTTAATTTTTGCTTTTTTAATTGTTACAACTCCTACGGCGGATAAGGCTGTCCCTGCCACAAAACTTGCTGTTGCTGAAAAACACATAATCTATTTTGAAGCGTCAATAATATTTCTAATAATTTTGTCAATTTCTTTTGGCATCTCTCCTAAATTAGCGTTCGGAAAGAATTGAGACAAGACAATCGGGCGCATACCAGAAATAAAAGTCTGCTCATCTTTAACATACACATTTATTTTGCACGGCATACAGAGACCTATTTTAATATCAGCGTTTAGGAATTCATTTGCATATTTTGCATTGCAAAACTCAATAATTTTGAACGGCTCCCGCTCAAACCCTTTCTCCGTGAGCGCCTGCTCAACATCATGAACATACAAAACTCGCATCCCAGCTTTTGCGATTTCTTCTTGCACGCTTTCTACCGCTTCGTCAAAAGTTTTCGTTGTGGTAACCGTGTAATCAAACTCCATAATCATTACATGATACTCAAACTCTTCCTGCGTAGCAAGAGCGCATTGAACGCCACAATCACAGTGGACACGCTCATGAATACCGCCGCCACGGAAGGCTGTAAAATAATTCCTTTTGACGCTAGGACTCCTGCCGCAAGCGGGAGCGCGACGATGTTGTATCCAGTAGCCCAAAAAAGATTTTGAATCATCTTGGTGTAGGTGAGCTGTGAAAGGCGAATGATTTTGGGGATATCACGCGGGTCGTTGCGTACTAAAATAATTCCTGCCGATTCAATTGCGACATTCGTTCCTGCGCCGATGGCAATACCGAGGTCTGCCTGTGTGAGCGCTGGCGCGTCGTTCACACCGTCTCCAACCATCGCAACTTTGAGGCCCTTTGCTTGTAGCATTTTCACCTTTTCTGATTTTTCGTGTGGAAGCACACGTGCAAAATATTCATCAATTCCCAATTTCTTCGCAACCCAACCAGCCGTGTCTGGCGAGTCTCCAGTAATCATCGCTGTGCGAATACCAAGCACACGAAGCGCCTCCACTGCCTCTCGCGATTCTTCGCGAATTGTGTCCGCAAGCGCAATAGCTCCAACAAGGCGTCCACTCACCGCAACAAAAATCACTGTCTTGCCTTCGCTTTCTAGCAGACTAGTTTGTCTGAGCACATGAGGATCAATAATTATTGTCACCTCATCCATAAACGCCTTGTTACCAACGAGAACAGTCTCACTGCCTACGTCACCGCGCGCGCCCTTGCCAGCAACACGTTCAAAATTTTTCATTGGTAAAATTGCAATCTTGCGTTTTTCTGCTTCTTTCACAATCGCTTTTGCGAGTGGATGTTCTGAACCTTGATCAAGACCGGCGCTTTTTTGTAGAACATCAGTATCAGAAAATGAACCTGTGTGGATTATCTCACTAACACCAAACGCGCCCGTTGTGAGCGTCCCTGTCTTATCAAAAAGTACAACATCAATAGTGCGAGCAGATTCAAGCGCGATGCGTTTACGCACAAGAAACCCGCTACGCGCAGCCATTGTTGTTGAAATGGACGCAACAAGAGGTACTGCAAGACCAAGCGCGTGTGGACAGGTAATAACAAGAACCGCAACCAAACGCTCGGTCGCAAACACCACTCCTGCATCCACAAAGATCCACGCAAAAAAAGTAGCGGTTCCTGCTACCACGGCAATCATAGTCAAATAAAGCGCCGCCCTGTCAGACAAAATTTGCAATCGCGATTTACTTGCTTCCGCATCCGCAACCAAACGCATCACGCCAGCGAGAAATGTTCCCTCACCTATCTTTTTTACTTCTATCGCAAGAGACCCATCGCCATTCAAAGACCCAGCTATAACTTCTGCGCCGATTCCTTTTGAAATAAGTTTTGACTCACCAGTGATTATTGATTCATCAACTGACGAACGACCTTCTGCAATAACTCCGTCAGCTGGGACTTTTGCCCCCGGGCGCACGAGCACCCGATCACCCACGCGGAGTTCTGTAATTGAAATTGTAATGGTAGCGCCATCACGTACTACCTCTGCTGTGTCAGGCAAGAGTTTTGCAAGTTCTCTAAGCGCGCCTTGCGCGCCTTGTACTGCTTTCATCTCTATCCAGTGTCCAAGAAGCATAATAGCGATAAGAGTAGAAAGCTCCCAAAATAGCGTGTGTTCGTTGCCAGACAATACCGCGAACACACTAAATGAATACGCGGAAGTAATAGCAAGCGATATAAGTGTCATCATCCCTGGCAAACGCGCATAAAGCTCGCGATACGCGCCGAGCAAAAACACAGACCCTCCGTAAAAAAATACCAATGAACCAAGCGCAAGCATCACATAGGGTAACCATATGTAGTCGCTAAATGGTGGCTGCCATTTAAATGCAATCTCAAAAATTTCAGAGTATAGAAGAATTGGTAATGTGAGCGCGAGTACAACCAAAAATTTCCTAAAAAAATCCTCCGTGTGATGCCCTGCATGCTTATCGTGTGTATACTCCTGTATTGCATCCACTTTCGACTTTATGGACTTTCGACTTTCGACTGGTTCTAAACTCATCCCGCATTCTGGGCAAATTCCAGGCAATGAACGCGTGATGTTCGGATGCATTGGGCAAGTGTAGAGTGTTTCCTCCATATACATAATATTATACAGCAAGTCTAGTATCTTTTACTTCCCTTAGTTTTTTGGAGTATGTCCCAAAAGCGCGCGGGCTAGGCGAATGTGTAGAAACGACACATTTGGCCCGACCTTATTTTTCACAGGAGTTAGGAGCACCACTTTCCCATCTTTCAAAAGCTCATCAATCGCCTTTTCAATTTTCAAAAAATGCGCGTGGGAAATCTCATTCTTCAGGTGCCTCATATCCACGCGCGACTCCTCTTCAATAAGTTTCTCTATGTGCGACACAATAGTTTCCATGGTCATTTCACGCGCTTCTGCGATTTCTGCCAAGCTCTTTTTCTCTACAATGAGCGCCTCTGTCGCCTTGTGAGTCGCAAGCTTCTTTTCTTTTTTTGGCGGGCGTGAGCGCGCTAGGAATTCCTCCTGCGCCTTTGCGAGGTCTTTTTTGTCCATCTTTTTTAATTCCTCGCGCGCCTCCCTAGAAACCTGCTTAAATGTTTCATCAAGCTCGCGCACTTCGTCATGCACACGAAGCGCTGTGTCATTCATTCCTAAAATAGTCAGGCCCTCGAGTGAGCGTACGCGAGAGAGCGCCACATATCCCATTCCCGGCTCAAATGATTTTGATAGGTCCACTTCTACCGCGTCGAGACTCATTCCTTGACTCTTGTGCACCGTAATAGCCCATGCGAGGCGGAGCGGATACTGCAAAATTTCCGCTTTCACTTTTCCGTCTTCTTCAATCTTCCACGACGCTCGTGGAATGACTATTCTTTTTCCTGCACCTGTGAGAATCACTGGGTCTTCCATTTCACTGCACGACACTACTACGCCAAGCGTGCCGTTCACATACCCTGCTTCAAAATTATTTTTTACGCACATCACGCGCGCGCCCGGTTTGAGGCGAAGTACTTCGGGCGCAAGACAGGATTTTTTAAGCGTAGCGGCAATCGCCTCCTTGCCCCGACTTCCCATCGTATAGGTGGTTATCTCGTCTCCATCAATTCTGTCGAGCTCCGTGTCATTCAATACATCCACGTCGGCATTATGCGTAAAAAGTTTTGTTGAGGTGGCGAATTTTGGAGAACGCACATTATACCTCGCGCGAAGATGCCCGCGCGCTTGTGCCGAAACCTCTCCAGAACGAATTTCGTTTAGTATAGAAATCGCTACATCGTCTTGCTGACGAAACTGCTCAGATAGATAGCAAATCGTAAACCCTGCGTCTCTCCATGCATCACTCGTGTACACAAACTGCGCAGGTGGTTCACCGTTTCGCGCTACTGGTGGAAGTTGGAAGAAGTCTCCGCATAAAATAACTTGGATTCCACCAAACGGCTTATCACCGCGCTTCATTGTTTTGAGAACGCGATTCACAAGGTCAAGACGAAAATGGTGGAGCATCGAAATCTCATCAATAATGAGTACTTTCACTTTTTCAAATCTCTTATATAGATATCCTTTCTCAAGCATCGCCTCGAGGTCGTACGGTGAGAGGTGCGCAGAAATACCAATACCAGACCATGAGTGAATAGTTACTCCGCCCATGTGGGTCGCTGCGATTCCAGTGGATGCTGTAATGCCGATGTCGATGTCGTGCTCGCGCAAATACGCAATATAGCGATTTACGAGGTGTGTTTTCCCGCTCCCCGCTGGACCTGTCACAAAGACATTACGTCCAGTTTTTAATATTTCAAATGCTTCGTCTTGGGTCATAAAGGTGAATTTTGAACTTAGAATTTAGAACATTGAATGTTGGACATATTGTACCAACAAAAAGATAAACCCCCAACTTGAGCATTTTCTTTTCAATTATGCCGAAAGCCCTGAATCAGTAGATTCACGTCTTGGACGCAAACTGATTCGCGGGCTTTTTAGAGACATAATTAGAGGATAATTAATTCGTCGTTACAAACGACGCAGTAGATGTTGCGGTATTACTTGCATTATCAATTGATTCAATGAGTAAGCTATAAGTCGTGCTTGCAGTCAAACCAATTATGTTAAATAAGTGCGTGAGAGACAGCGTTGTATTCTGCATATACAACGTGAGCGGTGTGCTTGTTCCATACCATAGCTTTCCTGTTGCTAATTCATCTGTGTTCCACGATACCGTTGCTGTAGTGCTCGCAACCGAAGATGTGGTGAGAGAGGAAATTACTGGCGAGCTCGTGTCAGCAACTGCAGTAGTTACAAAACTCTGCTGTGCTGAAGTCGCAACATTCCCTGCCGAGTCAGCAGACTTTACTACATAGTAGTACGTAGTGCTTGGTGATAATCCTGAAATGCTAAACGAGTGAATTGTTGAGAATACCACTTGACCAAGAGTCGTTGACGAAGCTAAATTCGTCGGCGTACTTGTGCTGATGTAAATTTTACCGTTTGCGATTTCGTTCGTAGTCCATGAAACAATCGCCGATGTTGGAGTTACAGAAGAAGCGCTTATGCCGGAAATAACTGGGGCAATAACGTCTGGAGTTGTTGAAGCTGTAGGAGTATTAAACTTCTTTGCAAATCCGTGTGGAAGCTTCATGCAGTATTTTCCAAGCGCGTTAAAACTATTCTTGCTTTTAACACCCTCCAGAGGAACAACATTCCAACCTGTATCAGTTTTGCATAAATAGTAATTTACCTTTTTTGTTATTTGTATTGGAATTGTCGTGGTTGCAGTTGTAGTGGCCACACGATACCTCTTACTGTCATCGTCATGATCATCGTTCTTAAATGACCTTACTTCTCTAATTTCAATTCTATTTTCCTTATTTTTAACAGACTTATATTCGTTCTTTATTTCCTTCTTCTCAATCTTTTGCGTCATTTGAGCAGATTTGCGAGAATTGTTCCCACTGTTACGTTCAGACTTGTCATTATCTGCAAACGCAAAAGAAGGAGTCATGATTGATGCCATTAAAATTACCATTAATATTTTTTTCATAAAGTGTTTAATTAGAAGGGTAATAATTAGTTTAATCCCTTATGAATTAAGACGCTTTTACATAAAAAATCTTACACACTATTTAAGCACCTCTATAAGTACTGGGTAAATACGGTCAGCTATTATTCCATAGCCAATATTATTGGGATGTATCGTATCTGACATATATTTATCATTTCCAAAAAGTCCGCCTAAAACGTCCGAAACAAACGCAGTATGATATGTGTCTCTCAATGCCTCAAACTCTGTGTCAAAACGATCGTTAAATAATCCTCCCCTAACACCGAGCAAAATCACGATTGCTCCACGCGCATGGATATTATCAATAAGAGTCGCAAGGTTTTCAAACGTAACAGCAATAGGTATCTTTTTAAGATGGTCATTTCCACCAAGAAGTAGCAACACCACTTTTGGATTGTAATTATCAAGCTGGTTAATACGCGCAATGCCGTCTACAGTCGTATCTCCAGCGTTCCCCAAATTAATAATTGGTTGCCCGATTTTTTGCGATAATAGTGAAACAAAATCATTTCCACCAGTTGAGCCAAAACCCTCCACAAGACTGTCTCCAAATGCAATAATGTCCGTTCCTTTTGAGGGATAGTTTGTAATATCGCTGTTGCGAGTAAAATAATAAATACCTAGTGATACCAACACCGCAAAAAGAACGCTGAGAATTATTGCGCGATGTTTCATATTTATATTGTATCATCTTGAATGAGCAAATGTATTCTGTCATAATTGCGTTATGTTCGGACTATCTAAAGAGGAGCTTGAAATTTTTAAAGATCTCACTACTCCGCACAAAATCCAAGACTTCCTTGATACAATTCCTGCCAACTTGAGCAAGCGAGGAGATACCTGTTTTTCTCCTCGTATGGTTTTAGAAAAAGGAAGGGCACATTGCATTGAGGGCGCGTTGATAGCTGCTACCGCTCTGTGGATGCACGGAGAGAAACCTCTTCTACTTGACCTCAAAGCGCTCAGTGTCGACTACGACCATGTGGTGGCGCTCTATAAAAAAAATGGGTACTGGGGAGCAATAAGTAAGACCAATCACCCTGTGCTTCGCTTCCGCGATCCCGTATACAAAAGCCCTCGCGAACTCGCTCTGTCATATTTTCATGAATACACTTTCCCAAAAACAGGACAAAAAACTCTGCGAAGCTATTCGCGCCCATTTTCATTAAAAAAATTTGGCACTGCATGGATTACTTCTGAAAAACATCTATGGGACATAGCGCTCGCGATTGATGAGATACAGCACTTCCCTATTATTCCAAAAGGTAACGAGAAATTTATTCGCAATTTGTCTGATATTGAACTTGTGGCAAGCAAACTTTCCGAATGGGAGCGGAGGGATCCAAGAACCTAAATATGGTAAGCAAACTGTATTTGCAAAATCAAATTTTATTCCGTTAGAAAGGCCCACGTAAAGTAGGAAAAAATTACTAACCCTGCGATAGCTACACTTATGACTAAGACAATAGCGCTATTCAAGATACCCTTTGAGTCCTCTGATGAACGACTGAGGATAAGGCTAAAAAGAGTAAATAATATAACCGTAATTATACTTTTTGCTGTCCAGTGATGTCCTGCAAACTGCACTAATGACGCTTTGAATGGTGCCGATACTTCCGTCAGGATTGTCATGGCCAAAACAGCCCAGACAACTATCGTAGAGGACACCATCATTGATTTAATATTTATTTTCATATAATTAGCGCCTCTAGTGCCGCCCTAAAGCCGCTAGAAATTAGAACTCCCATACCGACCATTAAAAATGCTAGAAGTGTTGTTACGAATGAGATATAAAGAGCGGATTTTCTCAGATTGATGTCACTTAAAAGCTCGTTCTTGTACTTTACCAACAGGCTCCATTCGACAATCGCAAGGAAAGGCAGGAAGAGAAAAAGATGTTCCTTTGCCTCTGTCATAATCAAATGTGCCCAAGGTGCGGGGCCATTTTTAATCAAAGGCTTCACCATAGTGGCATAATCATTCAAGTAGTTATAGCCACCAACAAGCCATGAACTAATAAAAAAGATTACAGCTATAAAGGCCGCTATCCGCGCTCTTCGTAAGCTAGCCTCAGACATATTCAGTAACTCAACAAAAACCCAAAGAGATGCTATCACCCCTATTTCTCCCAAGCCTGCATGAAGTCCTATTAATGTGTGCATATGTTTATTATACCATCTAATATAAGAATATAAAATCAATAGTTGTGGATAACTCAGGCGTCATTGTTGTGTTACATATTTTATTGGCAACGTATGCCTGTATTCCTAACTACTTTGAATTACGAAACTCTATTTCTGTCATTGCGAGTCGGTACTCAGACGTGGCAATCTATGTGTTTGTCCTGGATTGCCACGCGCTTCGCGCTCGCAAAGACAGAATTATAAGTAGTTTCGTAAT
>JBAQCU010000027.1:0-3497 GCA_049294435.1 Minisyncoccia bacterium | reverse complement strand
CTATAGCGCACTATTGCGGAGCTTTGGCATTAGCGTGTTTTGTGGTTAAATGAAACTATGAATCCCGTTAGAGACCCGTTGTTATGTATGTGGTACTAATTGGATATGTCGAAATCATCACTATTAGCAGTTTTATAATATTAGACACGGGGATTTATCCCCTGTCTCTAGCGGGATGAATATTCTCAGTGCAGAATTCGTAAAGGGGATCATTGGAACCGACTCGATACTGAACGATGGCCACAAGCAGGTAGCCTTTGTCGGTCGTTCTAACGTTGGAAAATCTAGTGTTATAAACTCTCTCGTAATGAGAAAGGATCTAGTGAAGTCCAGCTCAATGCCAGGCAAAACTAGAGAAATCAACTTTTTTCTTGTCAACAAGTCTTTTTATTTCGTGGATCTTCCTGGTTATGGTTTTGCTAGAATGGGAGCAAAAGGAGCGGAGAAAATTCGTAAACTTATTTTATGGTATCTAGGAAGCAGAGAAGCGAAAGTGAATTTTGTTGTGCTAATAGTTGATTCTGGAGTCTTGCCAATGGCGTACGATAAGGAAATGGCTGACATACTACGCGCAGAAAATATTCCATTTGTTGTTGTTGCAAATAAAATAGACCGTTTGAATCAAACAGAGCGTTCGCACAACATAAAGGCTCTTGAGGCGCACCTTGGAGTTTCTGTACTACCATACTCTGCGCGCGCGCGAAGTGGCAGAGATGAATTACTGCAAGTAATTAATCACGCGGTTAAAAATGTAAAATGACAAGAAAAATAATCAATAGAAAAGTACTTTTGCTCGCGATAATTTTTGTAGTTATTTTAGTTGCCGTTTTTTTCCTCTCATCGCGTGTTTCAAAAAATGAAACACAAAATGAAAGGATTCACGTTGTTGCAAGTTTTTACCCGCTCTCGCATATAGTAAAAGCTGTTGGTGGAAATCTTGTGGAAGTAAAAAATTTAGTTCCATCAGGTGTAGAACCGCATGACTTTGAACTGTCTTCGCGCAATCTTGTGGAAATAGGAAATGCTGACGCTCTGCTTTACAATGGCGCGTCTCTTGAGCCATGGGTTAAAAAGTGGAGAAGCGGAATTTCTGTTAAACCAAAATATGTTATTAATATGGAAGAATCCCTTAAGAAAAATGGTACAAACCTTTTTGTAAAAGACGGAATAACAGATCCGCATTTTTGGTTGGATCCAGTGATAATGAAGAGTGAGATTTTAGTTGTTCGTGATTTACTAATTCAGATTGATCCATCCCACATGGATTTGTTTACAGAAAGCGCAGAGCGCTTCACAAAATCGCTTGACTTGCTTGATGAACATTTTCGTACCGAGCTGTCCTCGTGCGCGTTGCGTGATATTGTAGTTTTGCACGAGGCGTTTAATTATCTCGCTAGTCGATATAATATTAAAGCCACCTCAATAGAGGGTATTTCGCCAGACGAGGAACCGTCACCAAAGGAGCTTGCGCGTATAATCAATCTCGTTCGCGAAAAGGGAGTCAAACATATATTTTTTGAAACAGTAGCGAGTCCAAAGTTTTCAGAGTTGATTGCGCGCGAGGTTGGTGGCGAGACGCTTGTTTTAAATCCTATTGAAAGTCTGACCCCCGATGAGGTACAATCAGGAGAAGATTACATTTCTATTATGGAAATAAACTTAAATAATCTGCAAATAGCAATGCAATGCAACTGATGGCCCGCATATAATTTAACAGAAAAAAATAATGTAAAAACATGCCCTCAGAAGAACCATATATTGAGCTCAATAATGTGAGCTTCTCATACGATAACACTCCAGTTATAGAAAACCTCACTTTTACCGTGCGTAAGGGAGAATATTTGGGTATCATTGGGCCAAACGGTGGAGGCAAGACAACGCTGATAAAAGTAATACTTGGTCTGCTTCATCCTACAGAGGGTGCTGTGATGCTTTTTGGGAAAGACCGTCACGATTTCAAGGAAAAGTATCGCATTGGTTATGTTCCGCAACGAATAACACAGACCGACAAAAATTTTCCAGCTACTGTGTTTGAAGTGGTGCGAACTGGTCGCATCGCGCGTCTGGGTTTTTTTGAAAGATTTGCAAAAGAGGACATAGATGCAGTGGAGCGCGCGATGGAGATTTCCGGCATTGCAAAATATCGTGATACGCTTATCGGCAATCTATCGGGTGGGGAGCGTCAGCGCGTATTCATAGCTCGAGCTCTTGCAAGTGGGCCAGATGTTTTGATTTTAGACGAGCCAACTGTTGGTGTGGACATTGGCGCGCAAAAAACATTTTATGATTTTTTGGCAAAGCTAAACAGCGAGCATCATCTCACGATTATTTTCATTTCGCATGATGTGGACGCCGTTTCTCAGGAGACAAAAACTGTTCTTTGTCTAAATCACAACCTCGTATGTCACGGGCTACCACAAGATCTATTGAATGAGCACATACTGGAGCGTCTGTACGGAAAGCATTCAAAGCGTGTGCCACATAACAAGGAATAATATGCCAGAAATATTTCAATACGATTTTATGATACGCGCCTTTGAGGCAGGGATAGCAATAGGTATCGTTGCGCCTCTGATTGGTATGTTTCTCGTCGTGAGGAGGTACTCGCTAATGGCAGACACCCTTGCACATGTGTCATTTGCGGGAGTTGCGATAGGTCTCCTTCTTAAAATAAATCCAATTTTTACCGCTATAGGGCTGTCTGTAATCGCAGGGTTTGGTATTGAGTCACTGCGTTCATCCAGACGGATCTTTGGCGAGTCGGTGCTCGCGCTCTTTCTTTCTGGTTCACTCGCTATTGCAGTCATCATTCTTTCACTTGCAAAGGGGTTCAACGCTAATTTGTTCAGCTATTTGTTTGGAAGTATTTCCACAGTTTCCACGACTGACTTAGTGGTTATTGTCACGCTCGCTGTCGTCGTTTTTCTGGACGTTGTGTTTTTGTACAAGGAATTATTCTTTACTTCATTTGATCCCGAGCTTGCCGAGGCGAGCGGACTCCCTGTAAAGATGATCAATCTTACGATGGTAACGCTAGCTGCGGTCGCGGTGGCTATTTCTATACGCATTGTGGGCGTTCTACTTATTGGCGCCTTAATGGTTATTCCAGTTATTTCTGCTATGCAATACGGTAGAGGGTTTCGCCATACACTTATTTTGTCAGTTGTATTTTCGCTAGTTTCTGTGGTGCTAGGACTGTTTGCGTCATATTATTTTGACCTTGCTTCAGGCGGGGCGATAGTAGTTGTCGCGTTAGCTATATTTATCTTGAGTCTTATTGTTGCAAAGAAGCCATAGAATAGCTCGGTGTGCTTGTGCAGTTAAATGGGTAGTGCTAAACTTAAGTAGTTTAAGGGGGCTAATTATTAATTAACTTTGAATTACGAAACTCTATTTCTGTCATTGCGAGTCGGTACTCAGACGTGGCAATCTATGTGTTTATCCTGGATTGCCACGCGCTTCGCGCTCGCAAAGACAGAATTATAAGTAGTTTCGTA
>JBAQCU010000026.1:0-3299 GCA_049294435.1 Minisyncoccia bacterium | reverse complement strand
TACGAAACTCTATTTCTGTCATTGCGAGTCGGTACTCAGACGTGGCAATCTATGTGTTTATCCTGGATTGCCACGCGCTTCGCGCTCGCAAAGACAGAATTATAAGTAGTTTCGTAATTCAAAGTAATGATGATTTATTTAGATTGAATTTGTAATCTGTGTGTACAAAAAGTAGGTGTGGGGGTACAATATCGTATATGAAAAAAAATATTGAAATTGCGAACTCAATTCGCGCGGCTGGATTTGAAGGCGAGATTTTGAGAGATTCTGAGAACCTTATTCAGTACGAAAACGACTATAGCCTGTTTGAGGTAAAACCAGATATCGTCGTAAAGCCCAAAAATGTGGCGGATATCAAAAATTTAGTTACATTTGTTTCAAATAAAAAAATTGCGGGAGACTTGCTTTCGTTAACCGCTCGCGCAGCAGGAACAGGCATGTCTGGTGGCGCGCTCAGTGAGTCTATTGTTATTGATGTAACAAATTTGAATCATATTAAAAGTGTGTCTGCCGAGCGCGTTGTGGTTGAGCCGGGAGTTTTTTACCGTGACATGGACCTAGCTACAAAAGAAAAGGGTGTGATTATGCCATCCTTCCCTGCTTCACGCGAGCTTTGCGCAGTTGGAGGGATGGTCGGCACGAACGCATCTGGAGAAATGACACTATCTTATGGAAGTACTGAAAATTGGGTGAAGCGCTTAAAAGTTGTACTCTCTGATGGAAATGAATACGAATTCGGCCCGCTCACAGCAGAAGAGCTGGATGAAAAGAAAAAAATAAAAGGATTTGAAGGAGAGATTTACTGTCGTATGCACGAGCTTCTTGAAAAAAATTATGATGTTATAAAACGAGCAAAACCGAAAGTTGCAAAAAACTCCACCGGTTACGCGTTATGGAATGTTTGGGACAAAAAAATTTTTGATCTTACTAAATTATTCACAGGCTCAGAAGGCACGCTCGGCATCTTTACTGAGATAGAATTTGCGCTTATTAAACCAAACGAATACCGAAAACTTGTAGTTATGTTTTTGCCAAACCTAGACATGATTTCAAAGGTTGTTCCCAGAATGCTCGCTCACAAGCCGGAAACATTTGAGTCCTACGATGACAATACCTTCAAGTTTGCCATTCGCTTCTTCCCAGACATTGTGAAATCCATGAAAACAGGGATTATTAAACTTGGCTTGTCATTTATTCCAGAAGTGCTAATGGTTCTCAGGGGTGGAACGCCCAAACTTGTGCTTCTTGCCGAGTTTACTGGCACAACTGAAGAAGAAGCATCTCAAAAAGCGCAGGAGGCTTTTGACGATATGAAACAGTTCCATGTGCAATCTGAAATAATGCATAACCAAAAAGATGCCAAGAAATTTTGGACAATCCGTCATGAAAGTTTTAATCTCCTACGTAATCACGGCGGGAAAAATAAGACCGCTCCATTCATTGACGACATCATCGTTGACCCGAAAAAGCTCCCTGAATTCTTGCCCAGGCTTGCGTTAGTGATGAAGGAGTACAAACTCACATACACTATCGCAGGCCACATTGGTGATGGCAACTTGCATATTATCCCTCTGATGAACTTGCGAAATGCGCGAGACCGCGACATTGTGATGGAGCTTTCACAAAAAGTGTTTGACCTTGTATTTGAGTTTGGCGGTTCAATGTCAGCGGAGCACAACGACGGACTCGTTCGCACTGCGTACCTAAGGCAAATGTATGGCGAAAAAATCTATCATTTATTTGAAGAAACAAAAAACATCTTTGACCCAAAAAATATTTTCAATCCTGGGAAAAAGGTTTACGGGCACGACCTTGCATACATAAAAGACCATATTGATAAAGTGTACTAGGAAACAAATGAAAATACCCAGCCACACTAATGTGGCTGGGTATTTTCTTTTGTTCCTTAGTGTCCCATTCTCTCAAGATCAGCGGGGGTCGAAAACACGCCATCATAAATTTCCTTGTTTGGTTCTCCAGACACTTCGATAGTCCCCCATGCGCCACGATCAAGTCGTGCGAGTGCGTGATCAACCAGAATGTATTTCCCTGGAACATCAAACTTCATCTCAACAATCGCCGCGCCGCCGGCGGGAATAATGGTCGTTTGTACGTTTTTGAAGATTGCCGACCCAATACCCATCGCGCCCTCCGGGTACACCGTGTCAAAGATCTCACCGATTACATGAAATGAGGATATGAGATTAACACCGCCATTTCCAACAAAGATACGCACGGTCTCGCCAACTTTTGCCGACATATTACCAACAGTACCCTTCACACGACCATTGAAGACAATGTACTCGGGACGTCCGTCAAGGAGTTTCTGCGCGTCCATAATTTGAAGCCCTTTAGTACCCATTTTACCAGTTGGGTAAAGCTCGCCCTGCACAACATAAAATTCCTTATCTACCTTTGGAAGTCCTTCTTTTGGTTCAACCAAGATGAGTCCATATAGCCCATGTGCCATATGGTTTGCCACATTTGGGAAAGCACAGTGGTAAATATACAGACCTGGATTTAATACTTTAAAGGAAGCTGTTTTTGTTTCACCGGGAGCGACATTTGTCACTGCCGCGCCACCTCCCGGGCCCGTAACCGCGTGAAAATCGATATTGTGCGGTACAACACTTGAGATGTTATTCTTGATGGTTAACTCTATCGTGTCTCCTTCTCTCGCGCGAATTATTGGACCGGGAACCGTGCCGTTATATGTCCAATAATCAACAAAAACACCTGGCGCTACTTCAGAGATAGCATCCTTTGCAACCAGATCAACTTTTACAACAGCTGGTACTGTACGCGTGATTTGCGGTGGAATCTCATTAGGGTTAATTGCAATATCCTTCACGCGCTCCATATCCTTGAACTTCCTTAGAAACTCAAAGGTGTTCGAAAGCGGGAGTGATGGATTGATACCCGGACCATAAGTCTTCAGCCCAAACGGATATTCAAGTTGATTAGGAAATGCGCGAGGAGCAAAAACAAAGACTACCATTCCAAAAAATACAACTGTGAGAATGAGGGCAGTCCTAAGAGAGTGAAGCTTGCGGAGCACTATGAATATAAAAATTCCGCCCGCCGCGAGAGCAATAAAAAACCCGAAAGCTTGAAAAATGATAAACTTCGTAAAATAGAATATTTCGAGCATACAAATAAAAGTGTCTGTTAGTTACTTTGAATTACGAAACTACTTATAATTCTGTCTTTGCGAGCGCGAAGCGCGTGGCAATCCAGGATAAACACATAGATTGCCACGTCTGAGTACCGACTCGCAATGACAGAAATAGAGTTTCGTA
>JBAQCU010000025.1:0-1989 GCA_049294435.1 Minisyncoccia bacterium | reverse complement strand
TTACGAAACTACTTATAATTCTGTCTTTGCGAGCGCGAAGCGCGTGGCAATCCAGGATAAACACATAGATTGCCACGTCTGAGTACCGACTCGCAATGACAGAAATAGAGTTTCGTAATTCAAAGTTCATACTTAGATTTTCGAAAGAAAATGGAGGTTACGAGCAATTCGGAATAGTTATCTCATGGGGTGGTGATTTTTATAATCGCTTCGCTCACTAAAAATCTATGACACGATCACTCAAAAAAGGACCATTTATTGACCCGAGACTTCTTGAGAAGCTTGACGGCAAAAATGCCTCAACCGCAGAAATGATAAAGACTTGGGCTCGCTCAAGTCAGATTTCACCTGAAATGGTAGGGTTCCTTTTTGGCGTGTACAACGGTAAGACACATCTAGAGGTTCGTGTAACTGAAGATATGGTAGGGCACAGACTCGGAGAGTTTTCTCCCACAAAGAAGTTCCAGCGACACGGAGGCAAGATGCAGAAGGAGCTTGAGCAGAAAAAGAAAGAAGCAGAAATCACCGCTGCCAAGGCCGCTAAGTCTGAAACACCTGCGCCAAAGAAGAAGTAGTGAAAATCAACCATGAAAGCAATTCTTAGAAGCTATCGTCAGGCACCACGCAAGGTTCGCCTTGTGGCAAATCTCATCAAAGGGAAGACTGTTTCTCGCGCGCTTGCCCAACTTGACGTACTTCCAAAGCGCGCGTCCGATTCTATGAAGAAGCTTTTGATGTCGGCTATTGCAAACGCAAAGGAAAATGACGGCATAGCGCTCACTGATCTTTTTGTAAAAGAAGTACGTGTTGATCAGGGCACAATACTCAAACGCTCAATGCCAAAATCACACGGTTCTGCGCACCCTATTCATAAACACACAAGCCACATTATGATTGAGCTAATCGCTAACGCGGGCGCTGAGGCGCCAGTCAAAGGTCAAATGTCAAAAGTCAAAAGTGAAGAGATGCCAAAAGTTTCAAAAAGGGTTGCACTAGCGAAGGTTAAGGCTGCCGCTAAGCCGAAGCCAAAGGCAAGGACTGCTAAAAACTAATGACTATCAACTATTAACTATCTTTATGACACACATCGTACATCCATATGCGCATCGCTTGGGAATCATCCGTGACTGGAAGTCACGTTGGTTTGGCGCAAAAGATGAGTTCAAAAAATACCTCAAAGGTGATGTACTCATCCGTAAGTTCTTGGATAAGCGTCTTCGTGGTAGCTATATTGCAGGTATTGAAATTGAGCGCAACGCAAAAACATTTCGTATTCTTATAAAGACTGCTCGCCCAGGTATGGTTATTGGTCGCGCTGGAGAAGGTTCGGTAAAATTAAAGAACGATATTTTAAAAGAAGCTACACGTCTTAAGCTTGATATTCCAAAAGATTTCAAGCTTGATGTTGAGGAAGTGCGTTCACCTGAGTCAAACGCTGGCGTTGTTTCAGAGATGGTCTGCGAAGGGCTTGAAAAGCGTCTTCCTTTTCGAATGGTGCTCAAGCAAAGTATTGAGAAGGTGATGGCAAACCGTGATGTAAAAGGCGCGCGTATTGCAATCTCTGGTCGTCTTGGTGGAGCAGAAATGGCGCGATATGAGCAGATTCGTCGCGGAGGAATTCCTTTGCAAACATTCCGCGCAGATATTGATTTCGCAAAGAACACCGCTCGTCTTCCTTATGGCGCTATAGGCGTAAAAGTTTGGATTTACAAGGGTCAGATTTTCACAAAAAATAACGAGCGATAGCGAGTATATTTTTGAGACCCTGTTAAATGATTTCAAATTTGCATAAATTTAAAATCGCGATTTTGCAAAAATCGCATTTAACGGGGTGATGATTTTAATGTCGTCGGAACCGTATTTAACTTTGAATTACGAAACTACTTATAATTCTGTCTTTGCGAGCGCGAAGCGCGTGGCAATCCAGGATAAACACATAGATTGCCACGTCTGAGTACCGACTCGCAATGACAGAAATAGAGTTTCGTA
>JBAQCU010000024.1:0-13670 GCA_049294435.1 Minisyncoccia bacterium | reverse complement strand
CACAGTGTGTGATGTGAGTCAAAAGTCATAAAGTCAAAAGTCACAAAGTCTGATGCGTATGCATTTGCTTTTGACTTTCAGACTTTTAACTTTCGACTTGTACATCGCGCTTTGCGTGATGTGCGGGGCCGCAGCGAAAGATTTCCTGCCAACTGTTTACCAAAAACACAGCTCCATGCGAACTCGTAAGAGGATGTATATGGGGTGACGCCTGACCAATGCCAGAAGGTTAAATACGGGTGGTGTCCGTCCTACAGACGGAACAATTGACAAAGAACGATTCTATGTCCAAGACACGAATCAGCTGATTCGCAATTGACCAGACCAAACGCGCGAAGCGCGTTTGGTTGAAAGTCAAATGTCAGTTGTCACATGTTACTTGTTCCGCCCGCAGGGCGGATGCTGGCTTGTATAAGCCCTGGTGAATGTCGGCCGTAACTATAAACCAGGACGTTGTAGTTACGTTAAAAAATCTTGCTATATGCTGGAAAACCCGGCGCAACCGAGCATATCTGTTGCGAAAAAATGAGTATGTACTACGAGCACACGTCGATGTGCCGTGACAATGTGCATATGCGGACAATCAGCAGGAAAGACTTCTGAAACTAATCAAAATAAATGAAAAATACACCAAGTGATATAGGAAACTATATTGCAGGGTTTACCGACGGAGAAGGAAGCTTCAATGTCTCAATTAAAAAAAGATTGGATTTTAGGCAAAATTGGAAATTGAGTGCTTCGTTCAACATCTCACAAAAAGATCGCGTTATCCTTGCATGGATAAAGCATGTCTTGGGGTGTGGAACATTGCGCTCTAGAAAAGATGGTATCGTATATTACGAAGTGACAAATGTTACCTCGCTCTATACGGTGATACTCCCATTCTTCAAGAGATTTGGTTTTCGTTCCGCATACAAAAAACACAATTTTAGAATTTTTTCTGAGATTGTGTCACTTATGCATGCGGGCGAACACTTGACTCCTGAAGGTTTCCAGAAGATTCTTGAACTAAGAGAAAATCTTAATCCAGGAATTGGCAGAAAAAGAAAATACACATTAGAAGATGTAGTAAATTCAGAAGAATCCCCAGAGACTACACGCAAGATCAAGTTATCGCAAAATTGAATGCCGACGCGATAAATTGAATGATATAGTCCGATCTTTATAGCAATATAAAGCTAACACCAAAATGAACGGTCCTAAGGTAGCGTAATTCCTTGTCTGGTAAGTTCAGACGTGCACGAATGGCGTAATGAGTGGGAAACTGTCTCGAGAAGCAGCTCGGTGAAAATACAATACCGGTGAAGATGCCGGTTACCTGCAGATAGACGAAAAGACCCCGTGAGCTTTACTATAGCTTAATATTGAATATGTTTTGTGTCTGCGTAGCATAGTTGGGAGACTTTGAAGCGTCCTTTTCGGGGGACGTGGAGTCAACAGTGAAATACCAACCTTACTTGAGGCATATTCTAATCTGTACGGAAAAAACGCACGGAGACAGTATTTGGCGGGTAGTTTGAGTGGGGCGCTCTCCTCCTAAAAGGTAACGGAGGAGTCTATTAAGGTCCTCTAGGCGCGAATGGAAACCGTGCCGATAGCGTAATGGCAAAAGAGGGCTTAACTGCAAGACGGACATGTCGAGCAGGTGCGAAAGCAGAGCATAGTGAACCGACGACACGCTTTAGATGCGGTCGAAGATTAACGGATAAAAGCTACCACGGGGATAACAGGCTAGTTCTGCCCAAGAGTTCATATCGACGGCAGAGTTCGGCACCTCGATAAACACCGAATGTCGAGGAAGAGAGGATTCGAACAGTCCTCTCGTGTGTATGATGAAAATCATGCACATTAAATCAGCTCATAACGGAGAAAGCCATGGTATAATCACGTTATATTATGGTCAACACCGTGGGAAGTTTAGAAAGTAAATATTGGAATAAAAAGATGCACTCCATTAAAAATGGAATGCATCTTACACCCATGCAGAGGTCCTTCATTCTTGGATCGATGTTGGGAGATGCAACAATGCGAGTTGGCAGGGGCGCAAAAAATGCCAACTTTAAAATTGATCATTGTTTGGAACAGAAAGAATATGTGTTTTGGAAATATGAAATCCTAAAAAATTTCGTATTAACTCCTCCACGAATTAGCTATCGTACAACAAAAGAAGGTGTACGATATGAAAAATCATGGTGGTTTAGAACACTTCGTCACCCTGTTCTGACAGAAATATATAATCAATTTTACACAACAGATTCGTATCGTTGTGGGAGAAAAATTGTTCCCGATTTTGTTTTTGAAAGCATGAATCCATTTATTATGGCCGTATGGGTCATGGATGATGGGTCGTATAATCAAGGGGAAATCGACATAAGCACCTATTCCTTTACTCTACAAGAAATTGAGAAACTTTGTTTAATTATAAAAAATAAATTTAATATAATCATGCTCTATTATAAAGATAGAGATAAAGGATATAGAATTTATTGTAATAAAACAGAAACTCAAAAACTTGCAGACCTAATTTGTCCTTATATCATCAAAACAATGAGATATAAGATAGGACTTTTATAACCCCGTAACGACTGGATTTTCGCAATTGCGAAATGAAGATAACAATATAAACATTGTTATAACACGCTGGTATTTTAGGAACAAATCTAAAATAAAGGTATAGTCTACGCCACTAGTAATAGTGGGTTTACACATCCAGCACTTATTTTTATATTTTAAAAATAAGTGCTGGATGAATGTATATAATATAGTGGTCGGCTCATCTTATCCTGGAGGTGGAGAAGCTTCCAAGGGTTTGGCTGTTCGCCAATTAAAAAGATACGTGAGCTGGGTTCAGACCGTAGGGAGAGGGAACAATTGACAATTAACTTTTGACAATTGACAAAGAATTTTTCGCAAAGCGAAAAATTCTTCAGTCACATGTCAATGGTCACCTGTCACACGTTCATTCTTCCTTAGTCTGAACCCGAGGCGATGAGACTAAACTCATCACTAATGACATCAATAATCACGGCGGCTATACATAGTGATATGTATAGACAAGTTGACTAATTTCGGGAAAACCTAAACGAGAAATCGTATGGCAATTCCGAGGGAAGAGCAAGATAGAAGTATTGGTTTTTGAGGTTAAAAGTTGGGATAGCATCCTTACTTTATAAACTTTACTAACTTTTGAACTTTATTAACTTACTCACCCGTAGAGACTAAACGTCAGCACTCTCAGTAAAAATGAGAAGATGCTATAGTCCGATCCCTCTTGAAAAAGAGGTTCATACGGTTTGGAGACCAGAGTATGAATAAAATATCATCTTCAAAAAATCATTTCGCATAACATCAGCAAATTTCTGCTGCGACTTCGAGAAAAATCTTCAGCATATGTTATATGCTTCAAATTTTTCTCTTCGTCTCGCTAGAAATTTCCTTGATGCTACACGAAGCATTTTTCGAAGATGATATGAAAAACACTAATGCGTGAGACAGGTTGGTCTCCTATCTTCTGCAGGCGTTGAATTTTGAGGGGATTTGCTCCTAGTAAGTAATTGCTACTTTCATGAGTAATCATGATTGAAAATGCTGCTCATAACGGTGAAGCCTTCATAAGAGCCTATTCACCATATTCATTTCGACTGAAATTCTCTGATTTCGGCTGCGACTTGTAGAAAATTTTTTGAAATATCTCGATATTCCTCAAAATTTTCTACTTCGTCTCGCACAAAATCATAAAATTTTAGCTCGAAAGCAAGATTGTGTATAAGCTCGTGGTTTTGGTTCGAGAATTATAATACTTGAGGTCCTTGTGTTATAATTTGCTTGAGGACCAGAACCCTCTTTAAGGTAATACCGTGGGAAGTCGATCTAAAATTGAATTAGCGTACATTGCTGGATTCTTAGATGGAGATGGAAGCTTGATGCTTCAAATCAAAAAACGAAAAGATGGCGCAATCGGTATCCGATTTATGTCAACGATTTGTTTCTATCAAGACACTAGGCACGAAAAAACTTTGTATTGGATACAAGAAGTTTTAGGTATTGGCTATCTTTCCAAACGGAATGATGGCATGACCGAACTTCGAATAAATGGCTACAAGCAAGTAAGGGATATTCTCAAACTCTTGTTACCGTATATTCGATTTAAAGAACTTCAAGGGCATGCGCTTCATAGCGCATGCGAGATACTTTCCGAAACAAAGTTTAAAATGTTAAGCGAAGAGAAGTTAAAAAGTCTCGTGGACTACATGGTGGTAATTCAAAATGAGAATTATGTCACTAAAAAGAAGAAAACACGAGAAGAGCTTCTTGCAATGTTAGGTTTGACCCCGTAACGACTCATGTTGAAAGACACATGGACTCATATGTTGAGGAATCCAGCCCCAGTTTTGTCGCACACCACAAGTGTGCCTACATTGCTGGAGTTTTGTCCCGAATATTCGGTTTATATCGGAGTTTCGTAGCAAAACTGGAGCTGGACAGCTCATATGGGTAAGATGCAGCCCTCCTTTCATAAATGAAAGGAGGAAGGTATAGTCTGCGCTCCTAGAAATAGGGGAGAAAGACATCGTAAGATGTTTTAGTGACGAGAGGACCGGAGTGAACTGACCTCTGGTGTGGCTGCTGTCCTGCCAAGGGCACCGCAGCGTAGCTATGTCGGGAATGGATAACCTCTGAAAGCATCTAAGAGGGAAGCCAACCCCAAGATCAGAATTCGTTTGAGGCCCGTAAGAGATGATTACGTTGATAGGCTCTAGGTGTAAGACGAGTAATCGTTTCAGCCGAGGAGTACTAATACGCCGATTCTTGTTGGGAATTTGAAAATCACAATCATTATTTGTTCAGAACTTAACTTGCCAAAAATTTACGTATACGAGAACTAAAATCTTCGTAGCGAAAAATTCAAAAATCGAGGAATCTTGCAACCGCAAGGTGATGAGATTTATGAATTTTATAGCAGAAGATTTTAGTTCGGAGTAGTAACATTTTTGGGAAATTAAGTTCCAGTTTTTACCTGTATACATTAAATTGCGAAACTGTATTTTTGTCTTTGCGAGGAGGTAATCCTCCGTGGCAATCCACGGGCCCTGGATTGCTTCGAGTACTCGCAATGACGAGGTATGAGGGTAAGTTTCGTAATTTATCACGATTGAATACTTAGTTCTGGTGGTTTGGCGCTGTGGTCACACCTGATCTCATTCCGAACTCAGAAGTTAAGCGCAGTAGCGGCGATGATACTCGTAAGGGGAAAGTAGCTTGCCGCCAGAACTAATTATTTAACTCATCAAATTTGCTCTATTTTTTTAAAATGTATATAATGAATGCATGGAAAATCCAATAATAAGAGTAACCTCAGAAGGAATAGCAAGCCCAGAAACAGAAAATGAATTAGCAGAAGTAAAAAATTTGAGGTTGAAAATGATTCAAATAAGAGAAGAAACAAAGAATCCAAAGTTGAGAGATTTTTTACAGGGCGCAGTGGTGGAGGCAGATGCTTTTCTAAAAGATTTGGACAAGGAGTTAGGTAAGTAAATATATTTATTTATTTATAGTATGGTCTTCGTAAGGGGCTGAAATGCGAGGGCTCGGAGCATTTCAGAGACGGCGCGCGACGGTCTGCGTCCAAGACGTGAATTTGCTAATTCAGAATCTGCTGATGTTTATGGCATATCTTGCGCCCGAGGCGTGAATCTACTGATTCAGAATCTGGTGATTCAGAGTCGGGGTCGCGAGATTTTTCAGCAGAAAAATACTTGTGGCAGGCTTGCCGCCAGAACTAAGGATTCAATCACAAAAAAATGGGAGGCGCTCATGAGCGCCTCCCATTTTGTGTGTCGTCAATTGTTAATTGTCCCAAATGTTCCCACTATGCTATTATAACTCCTATGGACTGGGCTCAAAAAAGAAAAATTCTATATGCTATCGCGTTTGCAGGGATTATTATTTTACTTGCATCATACCCAGCGTATCTGTTTTTCCACAAAGCGCCCACGTGTTTTGACGCAAAACAAAATGGCGTAGAAACTGGTGTTGATTGCGGGGGTGGATGTGCGCTTATGTGCGCCGCCGATGTAAAGCCTCTCCGCGTAGTGTGGGCGAAAGCGTTTTTTCTGGGTGGAAACTATTATGACATCGGTGCTTACGTAGAAAATCCAAATGTGAAAGCAGGATTAAAAAAGGCACGCTATACACTTCGTGTTTATGATGCTTCAGGGCAATTTCTTGTTGAGAAAAATGGTGTAACTGAAATTGCTCCAGGTTCAGGTTTCTTGCTCTTTGAGTCTAATGTTGTGATTGCAGAGGTGCCTTATAGAGTCAGTGTTATTTTTGAGAATGAGGACTTGGCAACATGGACTAATGCAACGATTGTGCAGCCACAGGTAGTTACTAAAAATAAGAATCTAAAAAATGTTGATACAAAACCACGCCTCAATGCTGTTCTTGTAAACACCGACCCAGTAAACGAGGTGACAAACCTCATGTTAAGCGCGATTATTTACGATTCATTGAGGCGTCCTATTGCGGTTTCTAAAACATACGTTGACAGAATTGCCAAAACAGAGGAACAAGATATATTTTTTACATGGACAAATCCGTTTTCAAGCACTAAGGAGAATTTTATTACCGAGATTATCATTACTCCGCGCGCAATCTTTGCGGAGTGATTTAGAGATAATACTATATGATGCGGGTTTTTGTACTGATACGAGAAATTTTTTCACGAAAAGCATCTATTGACTGGGTGCTTCTTTTGGCTTCGTCAGCGATAGTTTTTTTCGGACTTGTAACAATGAACGCGTATACAGG
Source organism: Minisyncoccia bacterium (assembly GCA_049294435.1). GTDB lineage: Bacteria > Patescibacteriota > Minisyncoccia > Phycocordibacterales > UBA1550 > UBA1550. The sequence continues at coordinate 6,860 of JBAQCU010000024.1, read as the reverse complement.
TGGTAATCTTTTCTTTGAAAAACAACTAATTTCATTTTGTGTTGCAATTATCGCATTTTTTTTAGCTACGCAAGTTGATACCGATATACTAAAACGTACAAATGTTTTGGTCTCTCTGTTTATCATAGTCAGCATGCTTCTCATTGTTCTATTTGCTGTAGGACATACAGCAAAAGGCGCGCAAAGTTGGTTCAAGGTCGGACTCTTTGCATTCCAGCCGGCAGACGCGATGAAACTCCTTCTCGTCATTATTTTAGCGAAATATTTTTCACGACGACATGTCGAAATCGCACATTTTCGGCATATTATTGTATCTGGTATTTATGCATTAATACCATTTGTTCTAGTTCTCCTTCAGCCCGATTTTGGTTCGGCAATGATTATTTTCCTTATCTGGTTCGGGATGATTCTTGTGTCTGGGGTTTCAAAAAAACACCTTGCTTTCGTTTTTCTTGTTGGTGCTGTTGCGTTTGGTGGACTTTGGGTGCAAGTCTTTAAACCATACCAAAAAGCTCGCATTATGACATTTGTTCATCCAATGTCTGACATACGCGGTGCAGGGTATAATGCGTACCAATCGACTATTGCGGTTGGTTCGGGTCAAATAACGGGCAAAGGTGTTGGGTACGGCACACAGTCACGGTTGAGGTTTCTTCCGGAGTATCAAACAGACTTTATATTTTCAGCATTCGCGGAGGAATGGGGGTTTGTAGGAGTGGTAATACTTTTTAGTCTTTTTGCGGTTATTATAGGGCGTATTTTAATGATTGCCTTAATTGGCGCTACAAATTTTGAAATGCTTTACGGTGCTGGTGTCGCTGTTTTTATTATCGCGCACTTTTTTGTGAATATTGGTATGACAATAGGACTCCTTCCTGTAACTGGAGTCACAGTACCTTTTATGAGTTTCGGCGGGTCACATCTATTGATGGAGTTTATTGCACTTGGGCTTTTGGTTAGTATGAAAAAAAGCGCACGTCCTGCTCACAGGAGCGCTCTTTCCAATGAGTTTTTGGGGGTTTAGATAGCGTTACCGATGCGTAGGAAACACTGTCTTCCGTTAGTGACGTCAGTAGTAGGAGAAGAATTAACTCCTCTACCACAGGAGGACGTACTTTCCATTACCCATGAAAGATAAGCTCCGTTTGGTAGCCCGGTTGGCGTAGTATTTGAATTGTAAAGATAAGCAGCCCCGATGCCGTTTAGAAATTTAGGATCTCTGGGAATTGCACCGCCGGCTAGATTGTTTGAGACGGTGGTATTGATTGTTGCAGAGAATTTGGTCCCACTAACGGAACATGTAGGGACTGTATCGGCACTTAGTCCAAGGCAATAATAATTATAACTTGTTGCGGGTAGGGAATTTGTGCCTCCTGTTGCCGCAAGCTCCATCGCTTTTTGGATTTGGTCTATTGCCAAGAGCCTCTGTGTATTACGTGATTTTGCTCGCACAGAATTGAGAGACTGCAGAACAACACTAGAAAGAACACCAATAATTGCAATAACGACAAGAAGTTCTATCAACGTAAAACCCTGCGAATTTTGTTTTTGCATTTTCATCTTTTCTAGCGTTGGTATTTCTGCGACTCTTGTATCGCGCGCGCATCAAGTGACCAATCCTTCGCAGGCTCTGTTAAAATTTCCGCATATAAAAAAATTGTTATACCAAACAATATTGCCACAAGACCAAGTAGCACAAAGTTTGCTGTTGTTTTGTCAACAAAACCGATTTTTTCCATAAATTTCATTATGAATCCTTGTTTAGAGGTGGTGTTTGCCAAAGTTTTTGCTCTTAGTAGTCCTTGGTAGTCTTTATCTTCTTCAAATTCTATTCCTTGCATTGTAATTATTATATACTCTTTTTGCGTAGATGCACATTGTTTCAGAAATTACTCGAGTTAAAGAAAAATTGTTAATAACGCTCTCGCAAAGCGTTTCTCCGAAGCGCTTTGCGAGAGCGTTATCTATTGTAAGTTTTTGAATTGCTTGCGAAAGCACATCAGTGTCTCGCGCAGGCGCAAGAAGACCAGTTTTTTCATTCTCAATAATCTCTGGAATTCCTCCTACACGAGATGCAACAACAGGAAGTCCAGCAAACCCAGCTTCAAGAAGCACCAGCGCTAATCCTTCTGTAATAGAAGGAAGCAGGAAAATATCAAAGGCTTTTAAATACCTAGATGCATCATCTACGAATCCTAGTAAAAACACGCGTCCTTGAAGATTGTGAAGCCCTATAAGCGCTTCTAGGCGATCGTTTTCCTCCCCTCCACCCAAGATAAAATAGTACAAGTTTGGATTATCATGGATTAATTTTGCAAATGCTTCAATAGCGTAAGAAAGCCCCTTGTTTTTGTGTAGTTCAGCAATTGTGCCAACTATGAAAGCTTTCTCGGGAATATGAATATTAGCCTTTGCGAAAATGCGTGTTCGTGATTCCTCACGTGTGAAAAACTCTGGTTCTTTGATCCCGTTTTTGATTACAGTTATTTTTTTGGAAACTAACGGCCAATTTCTCGTGTCATTTTTCACTGCATCTGATACAGCAATTGTTTCGTGACTAAGCATCACGGTAATCCATGAGAAAAATTTAATTACGACTTTTTGCCAAATAGGACGTTCCTCATTGAAAGCCCATCCATGCACTGTGAATACAATTTTGGGTACGCCAGCTATGCGGGCAGAGAGCGCGCCTACACCGCCCGCCTTCGCGCTGTTCAAATGAACAATTTCTGGTTTCTCTTCGCGAAACATTCTCAACAGTTCAAAAAATGCTGTGATGTCGCTCCACGGATTAACATCACGCGAAAGCGAAAAAATAGGCAATACGCGAATATGCTCTTTATGAAGTTTCTGAATAAGTATTCCAGAGCCACCCAGTGCGACTGCGATCTCAAACTTATCTTTTGGCAGCCCCACCGCGAGGTCGTACACATACTTTTGAGCCCCACCGAAATTGGACTTCGTAATCACAAAAAGAACCTTTGTTTTCTTGCTGTTATCGGTCATTGTTCTGGAATTATACTCTATTTATGCTAGGATGTTTAGGTAATGAAAATCATGGATAGACGCGAACCCATTATACTTTTTGCTGGGGACTTAATGGCGTTTTCTATAGCGCTTTGGGTTGCGCTCGCTATTCGTTACGGAGAAATCCCATCCCAAGAACTTTTATCTAGTCATTGGGCTCCATTTTCGTTTTTGTTTTTATTATGGACATTTGTTTTTTTTGTAGCCGGTCTTTATGAAAAACACACACTTGTTTTCAAAGGTAAACTTCCATCGCTAATCCTAAATACACAAGTCGCCAACAGTCTGCTTGCGGTTGTGTTTTTCTACTTGCTCCCTTCGTTTGGTATTACACCAAAAGTTGTTCTTGCGGTTTATTTAATCATTTCATTCCTTCTCGTTATTATTTGGCGAGTATCTATCGTTCCTCGTTTCGGTTTTCGCCATCGTGAAAACGCGATTCTCATCGGTGCAGGTCGCGCTCCAGACGACACTGCGCGACATGATTTTGCAAAATCAGAGATGCAAGAACTGAAGGAAGAGATGAATAATAATGAGCGTTACAACCTAAAATTTGTTTCATCAGTGAACTTAAACCAACTAGACGGCATCGCATTTCAGGAGGAAGTGGTGGAAAAAATATACAGCGAAGGCGTAACATCCATTGTCATTGATCTAAAACACGAAAAAGCAGACGCTATTTTGCCGTCGCTCTACAATCTCATTTTTTCAAATGTGCGGTTTCTTGATATGTACAAAGTGTACGAGGAAGTTTTTGACCGCATCCCGCTTTCGCTCGTGGGTTACAATTGGTTTTTAGAGAATATTTCCTTTTCTCCGCATACTATGTATGACACATTGAAAAGAATGATGGATATTGGGATAGCGAGCGTACTTGGGGTTATTTCATTGGTTTTTTATCCTTTTGTAATTATTGCAATCAAACTTGAAGACAATGGTCCAGCGTTCATAATGCAGGAACGCATTGGCGCAGGTAACCGCATTATTAAACTTTGGAAATTCCGTAGTATGCGCGGTAGTGACGCTGGGAAGTGGGTTACAGAAGGTGATGACCGTATTACTCGCACCGGCAAATTTTTAAGAAATAGTCGTATTGATGAACTTCCACAGCTTTGGAATATAATCCGCGGAGACCTGTCGCTAATTGGACCACGCCCGGATATTGTTGCGATGGGAAAAAAACTTGCAGAGGAGCTTCCATACTACACAGTACGTAACCTTATCAAACCAGGACTTTCTGGTTGGGCGCAGATTAAACAAGACATTGCGCCACAGTCGCTTGACGAAACTCGCGAGCGCCTCGCATACGATTTGTATTATCTAAAAAATCGTTCATTTATTCTAGACCTCACAATTGCACTTAAGACAATGAAAACGTTGCTGTCGCGGACAGGGAAATAAAGACTTCTCGGCATCCCCGTAATTTTGTTTGACGCTGTTGTGCTGATTGTGATAATATCAACCTATGAACACAATAACTATCCCTAAAAATTTGGCAAAAAATGATGATTTAGTTATTTTGCCTCGCAAGATATACGAAAAACTCTTGGCTACAAGATCTATTCCAGAATTTCAGCCAACTGCGACAGAAAAAAAAGATCTTGCGCGAGCCAGAAAAAGTAGAGCCAAGAGTAATTTTTTGACTATCAATGAACTTAAACACAAGCTGGGTATTACAAATTGACCCAGGTGTCTACAAGTCTCTTAAAAAAGTACCTCACGATATTATGCAGAGGCTTTTTGCAGAGTTCAACGAGTTATCAGTAAACCCATTCGACGGAGATATTCAAAAGATGAATGGCGAGGACAACGTCTGGCGAAAAAGAATCGGTGCTTATCGCATCCGCTATGAAATAATTAAGGAAGAAAAAGCCATTCACATCTTTCGCGTTGAGCGTCGAACTTCCAAGACATACTAATTTACAGCATCCAGTAAAAATATGACCACAGACACAAAAACAGGACAAGTATTTTTTATTAGCGACGTAGAGCGAGAAGGGCGTGAAAGTAATCTTTCTACACCCTCGAGCCGAGGAGCTAATATAGTAATCTATATTACCGGTGGGGCGGGGTATGTCGGCGCGATGCTCGCAGAGCAGTTTTCAAAGCGCCCTGATGTTAAAGAGATTATTTGCTTGGACAAAGAACCTGAGCCAGAAATTTTTCTAACCAATCCAAAAATTACTTGGATATCTGCGAATACCTCCGACGGCACGTGGCAGGAAAAAGTTGCTGCAAAAAATCCAGATGTCGTTGTGCATACCGCATGGCAGATTCGCGAAATGTATGGACAAAAAGAAAAACAGTGGAAGTGGAACGTAGACGGTTCGCAAGCAATATTTAATTTTGCATTTTCGGTGCCGAGCGTAAAGAAACTTGTTTATTTTTCTACAGTTGCTTCATACGGTTCATATCCAGATAACACCATTGACCACTTTTTCACAGAAGCTGAACCTTTCAGAAAAACTGATTATTTGTACGCGGAAGAAAAACGCATAGTAGAGGAAAACCTTAAAGAAACATATAAAACTGCCAAAGAGAAAGCACAAGTAGGAACACAAGTGTTTATTATTCGTCCTGCGGCCATTACGGGCCCTCGTGGTCGTTATGCGCGTATTCGTTTCGGACTTCAATCAGCACTCTCTGGCTCGCTCAAGGGTCAAAAGTCTTTTGTATACGACATGGTTTCGCTTATGGTTTCTTGGGTACCTGTGACCGCAAAATGGCTTCGTCAATATACTCACGAGGATGATATTACTGATATTGTCGCTCTCTTTTCATTTAATAATCTCAAAGGTGATTACGAAGTATTTAACGCAGCCCCACCAGGCCCTGCAGTCCTTGGTCCCGATATGGCAAAAGCAGTCGGGAAAAGGATGCTTCCGATACAGCCGTGGATGGCGCGTCTCGCATTCTTTTGGTTCTGGCACATCACGCGCGGGCGAATTCCTACCTCAAAAGGAAGCTGGAAAGGCTATTCATATCCGATTGCCGTTGATGGTTCAAAAATCACAAATCAATACGGATTCAAATATAAATATGAGTCAGGGGAAGCGTTTGTGAAAACGTCGGGTCGCTACGAAGCAGATGCACGACAGTCGGAAAGTCAAAAAGGTGACTAGGGCCAAGCCCCGAATCAGCTGATTCGAAAGTTGAAAGTAGATACTAACTCATGAACTCAGTAAACGAAACGTTGTTTAATTATTTCTACAGTTTTGCGCACAGAAACGTTTTTCTTGATGCAGTAATCGCTTTTATGGCAGAATGGTACGGGCTTGTTATTCTTGGGGCGCTTTTTGTATATCTTTTTAAGCATAAGGATAATCTAAAGAAAGGAGTCACGGATTTGGTTGTTGTAAGTGTTGCCGCAGTCTCAGCGTGGTTCATCGCGCACTTTTTCAAAGACGTCTTCCACACGCTTCGCCCATATGATGCGAGTCAGATAATAATGCCACTTGTTTCTGAAAGCGGTTACGCATTTCCATCGGGCCATGCGACATTTTTTATGGCACTCGCATCATCACTTTGGTTTTATCACAAGCGACTAGCAGTTTTCTTTGGCATTTCTGCGGTGCTAATAGGAATTGCGCGTATTTCCGCGGGTGTGCACTGGCCGATAGATATTCTAGGAGGTCTTTTCCTTGGCTATGCAATAGGAACGACTATTCACAAGCTCATTGTTTCAGTGATAGAGCGAATTATTGAATAACTTTGAATTACGAAACTACTTATAATTCTGTCTTTGCGAGCGCGAAGCGCGTGGCAATCCAGGATAAACACATAGATTGCCACGTCTGAGTACCGACTCGCAATGACAGAAATAGAGTTTCGTA
>JBAQCU010000023.1:0-10020 GCA_049294435.1 Minisyncoccia bacterium | reverse complement strand
ATAATAGGTTTTGTCGGAATGATGACGATTATAACTTACAGTCTCCCTAAAATAGGACTTGCAAGTATCGGTCTTGGTGAGGTTTCAGTCGGACTTGTGTTTGGACCACTTATGACATTGGGCGCGTATTACGTTCAGACTGGAGCATTTAGTTGGGTGCCAATAGTTGCCTCAATCCCAATTGCGGGACTTATTGCACTTATTTTGTTTATAAATGAATTTCCTGACTACAAAGCAGACAAGAGTGTTGGAAAAAGAACGCTTGTGGTGCGTATAGGATTGGAAAAATCACTAAAAACGTATCTGATATTCGCGGGGGTGATATTTCTCATCATCGTGTGGACAGTAACACGCGGATTTCTTCCAGTGCAGACAATCTCAACTCTTGTAGCATTTCCGTTTGTAGTATGGGCTTGGAACATAGCGAGAGTAAATCTCAATGACCCCAAATCGCTAACGCCTTCACTTGCATCAACTGCGATAGCGCATCTTGTAGCAGGACTTGCAATTATTTCTGCGTATCTTTCTACTTATTTTGGATATATGCCTGTAGGTATTATGTTATATTTCATTGTTGTTTGTGTTGGCTTATGGTTCGCAAAATATATTAAGAATAAATCAGATGCGTTCACAAAAGCAAAGCAAACCTTTGTTGCATAATTACTACAGTTACTTTTTTGTTATAGAATTAAAACCTTAGCAAATATCGGAGATGAATAATTTTTCTATAGGGTGATAAAAAGGTAAAAGCGTTAAGTACCTTCAATTGTTTGTAATTCGTGTTCGTGTTTCTGTTTCATACTGATTGGCTCCGCGGGTAGGGATCGAACCTACGACCAAGCGATTAACAGTCGCTTGCTCTACCACTGAGCTACCGCGGAATATTTGATTTGGATTCAATAAACAAGAACGATTATGTCTACCACGTCTATGGCCGAGCTTTCATCCAAGATGTGAACCTGCTGATTCAGAATCAGCTGATTTGGCTACCGTGGAATTTTTTAGTGTAAAATACTACTTATAAAAGTAGCAGAATACAAGTCGCATAATAGCAAAATTTGTGGAAATTGCAAAATTTTGATGGTGAGATGTGGCCATCTATCAATACCTACTCCTTGTTCTTGATTCTGTATTATATATTCTATATTCTATTTAATATGTATATTCGTGTTCGCGTGTTAGCAGGCGCCAAAAGGGAGTCGTTTGAGCAATTAGCAGGCGATTCTTTTTTGGTATCAGTAAAGGAACCAGCTGAGCAAAATCTTGCAAATAAACGCGTACTTGAACTTGTTGCCGCGCATTTCGGCCTTTCGTCAAAGCAGATACGAATTATTTCCGGTCATCATAGCTCAGGGAAAATGCTATCAATTCCAGACAGGGAATAGAATGTTGAATTTTGAATATAGAATATTGAATAATTCAGCAACCTTGTTCGCCAAAGGCGAACAAGGTTGCTCCTATTCCAAATTCAACATTTGATATTCCATATTTAGTTAATTATTGCTATAATTAACCCATGAAGATCAAAATAACAACAACGGGGATTGAACTTACCAGTGCAATTGAAAATTATGTGGAGGAAAAAATAAGAAGTATTGAAAAGTTTGCGATACAGCACGAAAACGAAGAACCTGTTGTAAGTGTAGAGATCGGAAAGACGACAAATCATCATCAGTCTGGAGATGTGTTTGTAGCTGAGGTAAATATGACCGTTCGAGGAAAACACTTCCGCGCCACATCTGAAAAAGACGACCTTTATGCCGCTATTGATGATATGAGAAACGAGCTTGTGCGTGAACTCACATCACATAAAGAAAAAACACGCACACTCGTTCGCAAGGGCGCAGGAATGATAAAAGACATGCTTCGTTTCGGACGTTCAAAGTAATTAAAAGATTAGATTAAAAAAATGAGTACACAGAATATTATTTTTAGTGTTATTGCAGTTGTGATAATTCTTGGGGTTGTAGGGATTGGAGGAATGAAAAAAATGCCAAATATTAATACGCCAGTAGCAACAGAGACCGCTGAATCAGCAGATTCACGTCCGGACGCTACAACGACAGAGAAACAAGTAACTAAACAAGAAACTAATTCAACAAAGAAAATGACAACAGTAATAATGACAACCAATCAAGGCGCTATAACTCTAGAACTTTTTGGAGACCTAAAGCCAAAGACGGTGGAAAATTTTGTGAAACTTGCAGGCGAAGGTTTTTATAACGGCACACGTTTTCATCGCGTAATCAAGGGCTTCATGATTCAGGGGGGAGACCCGCTATCAAAGGATGTTGCGAATCAGCCTAGATGGGGGACAGGTGGCCCAGGATACAGCTTTGCAGACGAGCTAAGTAATGAGAACAAGAATGTGATCGGCACTATTTCAATGGCAAACTCCGGCCCAAACACAAACGGCAGTCAATTTTTCATTAACACCGCAAACAATAATTTCCTTGATACCAAACACACGGTTTTTGGAAAAGTTATTGCAGGAATGGATGTCGTGATGGCAATAGATGGCACTAAAACAGTTAATCCAGCACAACATGACGACCGCCCTATAGAAGATATGATAATTGAGAAGATGGAGGTGAAGTAGGAAGAACGATTGACCTTTGACCTTTGACTAAAAATCCACCGTATTATACGGGGGATTTTTGCTATTGACTTTTAGCATAAATTCGTGTATAATTGCATAGTAAGTCAATGGTGATTTACATGTACAAAGGAGAGTCAAAATGGCACTCAGGACAGTTCTTAATGAAAAAGAGATGGGCTAGATTGCCTTGGCGTATGTAAAAAGAAAAATGCGGCAAGATTCGATATCGCTTAACCCCTAAAAGATTCGTAGGGAAATCGGCAACATCGCGAAAGACATCGGTGTTCCCCAAGAGAAGGCATTGCAGTTCGTTTGCCAGATTTTGGATAGTGCGTTCAAAGAGGTGCTTGTAGGCCTCAGTAAATAATAACGTAGCGCAAAGCAGTAAGGTAAAGTCGCACGACTTCCTAAAAGGGTAATTCTGGCTCCTGTATGAAAATACAGCAAGCAGAGAACAAGAACCTCTCCTCCCACATTCACAGCATGATTCGCGTCATGCTGTTTTTCTATTAACTATTCGTTATTGACTATTTACTATCCCTCTGTCCCCTCAAAAAGTCCTCATACGCCATTTCTTTTTTCCTTCGGGGATGACGTGGGTTTTTGCATTTTATATTTGCAAACAGGCGGATTGCGCATCTTGATATTGTTGTGGTATATTGTCAGTATATGAAACCACCAATTATTTTGCAATTTTTTATACAAACAGCCGAGGAGGGGGGGTATACCGCTCATGCCGTTGAGTACCCTATTTATACCCAAGGGGAAACACTTGATGAGACAGTGCTCAATATAAAGGATGCAGTTGAGTGTCACTTTGGCGAGGATGATGAAAAGCACAGAACTCTTCCGGTCATGATCAACTTTGCCTTGCCTGCAATGGCCTAGCATATGCACAAACTGAAACAACTTTCTGGGAAGGATGTAATAAAAATCTTTGAATTGCATGGTTTTAAGACCAAGCGCACTACTGGAAGTCATGCACGTTTGACCTTTGTACGAGATGACTCTTCGTACCACGTAACGATTCCGTTGCATGACTCACTCAAAAAGGGAACACTTCATGGTGTCATGAAGGACTTTGAGGAATGTTTCGGCAAAGAAGAAGCCAACAACTGCTTTCTTGGTTAGCATTGACATGGATGTTACCTCTATTCCCTCATAAAGTCCTCGTAGGGCATTTCTTTTTTGCCTTCGGGCACGACGCGGTCTAGCACAAGCTTTCCGTCTGCTAAATGAGCTTTGGTCACTACTACCCGCATGTCCTTACCATTTCGCGTGGTAGTGAAATACGCGCGAGGCCACGAATCAAATGCGCGGATTTTTCTAAACATACGCATTGGGTCATCGTCCAAATATATCTGCCCGCTACCACTTGTCATTTTTTTTGTATACGTTGCTTTATCGTGGTCTTGCTCAACAGGAGTGATACCACCAGCTACCCAAAGCGGAATTGTTTTAACTAGAAGTTTTCCACCAATCGTGCCGAGCATCTCTTCAAGCTCCAACCCCTTCGGTGGCCAATTTGGAACTGTGATTTTTTGTTGAGCAACGATCGGCCCATGATCAACCTCTTCATCAATAAGCATAATAGTTACACCGGAATCATTTGGTTCGCCGACAGCAACTTCCTCTAGTATTGCAGATTGGACAGGGGAAGCTCCGCGAAGTTTTGGCAGAAGTGACGGGTGCACATTTAACGTACCGTGCTTAGGTAAGTCAAGAACAACGCGCGGAACGATCTTCCCGTAAGAGGCAATCACGAACAATTGACAATTAACATTTGACAATTTACTGATGAATTCAGAATCTAATTTTTCCGGTTCGAGCGTGAGGATACCGTGTGCGTCTGCCCAGACTTTTACTTCACTCGGTGACATTTCAAGTCCTCGCCCTTTTTGCCTTGGTGGCGCAGTCACAATGAGAGACGGAAGCAAACCCTCGCGAGCCATTTCCTCTAGAACTATTACAGAGATACGCGATGTTCCCCAAAATGCGATTTTAAGTTTAGATTTAGTTTCTTGCATTATTTTGATTTCGATTGTTCCTTGCGTCTTATTTCTTGTTCTTCAGCAGTAATTTTTTCAACATTGCGAGCTGTGTCTATAAAAAGTGCGCCGTTCAAGTGGTCGGTCTCATGTTGAAATATTTGAGCAAGAAGCCCGCTTCCGCCCAATGTAAATACTTTCCCGTTTTGATCATACGCGCGGACTGTTGCTTTCTCAGCACGTGATACTTCACCATATAGCCAGCGCACAGAGAGGCATCCCTCGGGAACCCATTTTTTCTTCCTAGAAAGTTTTGTGATTACAGGATTAATAAAAACCATATCTGAACGCGTAGGTTTTTTGCGGAGTTGTGGTTTTGCGAGACTCACATAGTCTGAATGAATATTTTCCAACTCAATTTCGTGTTCATCCTCCTCGTTTTCATATTCAAAAGCGCGATGCGAAACGATAAAAATGCGAAGTGGAATACCTATTTGCGGAGCAGCAATCGCAACCCCGTCCTCCTCTTTTTCCAGAGCAGTCACCATATCTTCCAAAATTTTTTTAAGACGTGCAGAGCCGAAATCTTTTACACTGACTACACTTGCATGCTCGCGAAGTATGGGGTCCTCTTTTTGAACAATCTTGACCATAATTACGAAAGTATACCCCCACACCTACTTTTTGTATAGTTTTTAGGTGTGAAAATCCAAACTATAACAGATAGATATATTTATGAATCTAATGCAATAATGTAAAAGTAGGTGCGGGGGTATAGCTTATTTCAGGCTTTTTTTAAAGCAGGTGATCTGGGTTTACTTCTACAGTAAATTGCATTGGGAGAGCGCGAAGCTTTTCAAGCAGTTCCTTATTTGGCCAGTTGCCTTCGGCTAGTTTTAAAATCATATGCATGCGAAAAATATTTTTCGGCTCCCTCGCCATTGTGCCTGGAACAATAGAAGCGTAATTTCCCAAAAAAGTTTTTAGTCGTTCCATCTCGCTTGCAACTTCCGCGCGTTTGCCACGCAAAGTAATTTTAATAATAGTGCCGTATGGCGGATATGAAAATGCTTTCCTAATTGAGAGTTCATTTTCTGTAAAGTCTGCGAGGTTGCCCGCGAGAGCCTGATTGAAAATCGTTGTGTCGTCTGTACGTGTTTGTATAAGAAGCGTTCCAGATGTTTTTTCGCGAAGCGCTAGTACCAGCGCAAAGATACGCTCAGACATACGAATGTCAGGTATAGCAAAAAGTGAATCAATAGAAATGATTGCCGTGTTATCTACTGAGTTTAAAAATGGAAGCGCCATCGGAGTCGCAATAAGCACACCAGAACGAGACTTCTCAAATTTTTCAATAATCTTTTTTGCCTGCGTGCGAGTATTCGCGTGGTCACTGTCTAAAATAAATCGTGGAGTCTTTGGAAAAAGTTTTGCAATTTCTTCGTTAATGCGATCAATGCCAATGCCGACTCCTTGCAGTTTCCAGCTTTTACAATTTGGGCATATTTCGTTCATATTGTTTTCTGGTACTCTCATAAACCCACATCCGTGGCAGACAAATATTTGCGCTGTGCCTGATGCCGTTTCTTTCTTGTGCACCACGAGCGGAGTTTCGCACTCCGGACACCTTACCAGCGCTCCACAGTCACCGCATGTAGTAACAGGAGCGAGACCTTTTCTTGCCGACAAGAGCAGGACGCGTTCGTTTCGCTCACTCGCATCTTGCAGTAGCTCCTTCAACTCTTTGGTAACAAAAACCACCTCCCGACGGCCTGTGTTTTCACGAGTAGATTTTTCTTCTTTGCGTGGATCTAACAAAATAATTTTTGCTTGTTCACGCGCGTGCTGTGCGATGCGCCCAAACTCACCAATTTTGCCGTTCGCTATGCGTTCTTGAGTTTCCGCGCGTAATATTGGCGCACCGATTATCAACTTGTTTCTGTTTGCGCGCGCGTATTCCTCGACAAATACTCGCATGTCAATAAGTGGACGCGAAATAGTTTTCCACGCATGCGAGTGTTCCTCGTCCAGAACAATTGTTTTGAAATGACGAGGAAGTGCTAGGTACTGAGCAGTGCCGACCACTATAACCGCGTGTTCCTCTTTTATAATATTTTTCCATATTTCAACAATTTTCTTTTTTGAGATACTGCTATGGAGAGAAAATGTGTAGTCCCGAATGCCGTGTCCAATTTCTTTTGTAATACGCATGACGTCGTCTTCTGTTGGCACGCATATATAAACTGATTCGCGTCGCGCAAATGATTCGCGAACAAGTCTTTGGTATTCCTGCATGCGCCCTTTTGCACTGCCTTGAGTCGCAAGAATTTCAAACTTTCCTGCGATCTCGTTCTCGCGTGGTTCCTCAAGCGCGCCATCAAGATGAGAGTCTAGTATTGCCTTTGGCGTGACCGCGAGAAGCACCTCTCCAAGCTTCTGTGCTGATAAATCCGCGGTTTCTTCTACTGCTTTTAGAAATGTTTGTAACCAAATCCTGCGTGGTTTTGAGCGCGTGATTTTGCGAATCGCAAATGCAGACGACTTTAGCGAGCTTTTTTCCTCAGATGCTTCTCTGCAATTGAGCACAATAGCTGGAATCTCTCGTGTGCGTACTGGAGCCACCACAACCATCCCAACTGCAATTGGTTCTTTTGAAAAATACGTGAGTGAGTTCTGTAGGGCGCCACGCACAATGGGAGCAACGGTAATAATCTGCATATATTTATCTTACCGCAAAAGTGGCCTAAAAGAAAAAACCGCTGAGCGCCATTATGGCGACCAGCGGGATGAATACTTATTTCTAGCCTGCTATCATCTATCTGTAGTCATGACTACAGATAGATGATAGCAGGCTTCATATTACATCACGCAATGTCCGTTTGGTAAAACAGTGTCTAACATAGTAAGATACATGAGTATCTGTCTAAAATCCAACCGCAAGTAAATAAATCACTGCATAAATGCAGGCTTGTCTGCCAGAATCTTCAAATTTCTGCTGTAAAACACTCATCTTTCGTCGGCATATCTATATAGGCCTTCTCAAGCTTCGTATTTTTCGCAAGAAATTTGAAAATTCTAACTAGACATTGGATTTTAGACAGACACTCCCACAACATGAGCAATACATTCGTTATTAAGGGACTCGGAGGAGAGCGTAGGCTCCATGGCACTGTGAGTATCACAGGAGCAAAAAATGCCGCGCTCAAAGCCATTGCTTCCACGGTGCTTTTTCGTGACACCGTTACATTGACCAACATTCCCGAAATCAGCGATACTCTGCGAATGTTTGATTTGCTCAAAGATATGGGCGCGGAAGTTCTCAATATAAATAAAGGTTCTTATACAGTTTCAATAGCGAAAGGTTTTGTGCCAGAGCTGACACATGGAATTGCAAAAAGAATGCGCGCATCTATTGTGGTAACGGGCCCCGTACTCGCGCGTTTCGGAAAAGTTTCTTTTCCACATCCTGGTGGATGTGTTATTGGCGCGCGACCACTTGATCTATTCGTGAGTGGATTTGAAAAAATGGGAGCAAAGGTTTCTATAAAAAACGACTCGTATGTCGTGGAGGCAAAAGATGGACTAACTGGCGCGGAAATTTTTCTTAAAAATCAAAGTGTTACTGTAACAGAAACATTTATGATGGCAGGAGTGCTTGCAAAAGGCACGACAGTTATTAAAAACGCTGCAATGGAACCCGAGATCGCAGACCTAGCGCGTTACCTAAACAAATGCGGAGCAAAGATTTCCGGGGCAGGCACGCCGATAATCACTATTATAGGTGGTAAACTTTTGACGGGCAAAGGTCGTCCATACAAAACAATGCCAGACCGCATTGAAGCGGGAAGTTTTCTAGTGCTTGGGGCGCTCTCCGCGCGTGAGCTTCGTATTACAAACTGTAGTCCAGAGCATCTAGAGTCTCCGATTGAAATACTCCGAAGCGCTGGTGTCGGCATTGAAACAAAGAAAAATGAAATCATTGTTCGCGCGCCGTCTGTCTTGCGACCCGTTGATATTAAAACTCACGAGTACCCAGGTTTCCCCACAGACCTGCAGGCGCCGATGACAGTGTTACTTACTCAAGCAGTAGGCGAGAGTACAGTCTTTGAAACTATTTTTGAGGGACGTTTGAACTATACTGAATCACTTTCCGCTATGGGTGCGAACATAGTAATGATGGATCCTCATCGCGCTCTTGTGCGCGGAAAATCGGAGCTGAAAGGGCGCAAACTCACAAGTCCAGATCTGCGTGCGGGTCTCGCGTTCGTCATTTCCGCAATAGTTGCAAAAGGGGAGTCAGTCATACATAATGTGGACACTACGATTGACCGTGGGTACGAGAATGTGGAAGCACGTTTGCGGGCTATAGGCGTTGATATAGAAAGAGCAAAAATGGTACCAGAGGAAACGGAGGATGGAGCAGTTTAATTTTATGGGACTATTTGTAACAAAAATCGGTATTGACCTTGGTACGGCGAACACGCTGGTTTTTATTCCTGGTAAGGGTGTTGTTCTAAATGAGCCGTCTGTTGTTGCTGTAAACCAGCAAGACAACCGTATTATGGCAGTTGGACTTGAGGCAAAGCAAATGATTGGTCGCACTCCTGACAATATTGTTGCGTACCGTCCAATGAAAGACGGTGTGATTGCCGACTATCGCGTAACAGAGGCGATGATTCGCTACTATATGGGCAAGGCACTTGGTAAGTGGAATATTTTGAAACCAGATGTAATGGTGTCTGTACCCGCAGGAGTGTCGTCTACTGAGCGTCGCGCGGTGATTGAGGCGACTATAAAAGCTGGCGCTAGAAATGTGTATGTAGTGAAGGAACCAATCCTTGCTGCGATAGGCGCGGGAATCCCAATTTACGAGGCGCGCGGGCATATGGTGGTGGACATTGGCGGTGGAACGACGGATGTCGCGGTGATCTCCCTGGGTGGTATTGTGGCGTCAACTTCAGTGAAATGCGCAGGCAACAAAATAGATCACGCGATTGCTGACCATATTAAAAAAACATTTAATCTTGCAATTGGTGATCGCACAGCGGAAGAGATAAAAGTGCGTATCGGCTCCGCAGTGCCTATGGAGGACGAGCTTCTACTCACTATAAAAGGACGCGACTATGTCACTGGGCTTCCGCGCACTGCTCAGGTGACGACCAATGAAATCGTAAAAGCGATTGATAAGGAACTCCGCGAAATTATTCGAGCGATTAAAGATGTCTTGCAGGAAACTCCGCCAGAACTTTCTGCTGATATTATTGATCAAGGAATAATTATGACAGGAGGTTCATCCCAGCTTCGTAATTTCCCGGAGCTTGTAGAACGACGCACGGGAGTAAAGGCAGTGCTTGCTGAGGAGGCTTTATATTGTGTGGTGAAGGGCACAGGTATTGCTCTTGAACATTTAGATACGTACAAGAAGAGCATCCT
>JBAQCU010000022.1:0-2264 GCA_049294435.1 Minisyncoccia bacterium | reverse complement strand
AGCCGTTTTATCTCCTGTTTGTGTATCGTCAACCTTTTTGAATCCTTCTTCATGGTCTTAGTGGCTGCTACTCCACCCCTAGTACCCGGATATCCGAAATCTTCGCCAGCGCCGAATCGTGTGTGATCAGCGCATAGGAACGGCTGAGAATCGCGGTGGCGACCTGTATCGCATCGGGAAGACGTAGTCGGTAACGCGCGCGCAATCTTGCTGCCTGGGCGGCGATCTCCTCGTCCACCGGTACAATCTGCCACCCCGGCGAACGGGTCAGTACTTCGCGGTATTGCCCAGCCAAGATTTCGTTACCATCGCGCAACGGCCCGCTCATAACCTCGGCTAGAGTGACGGCTGAAATGACGACCTGTAAGCGCCCTTGTGAAACCGCGTCGAACACTGGCGCGAAGCGCGGTGCAAATTGAGGGTGGTCTTGCAAATAATAGATGATCGGAGCCGTATCGAGCGTGACCAGCGAGCCATCCGGAATGGCCGCGAGCAGGTCCTGACTCACCGCCACTCGCCGCGTATCTCGTTAACCCATGCCGCAGCGTCCTCACGCCACAGGCCTTTCCCACTGCCGCGCAGGTTCTGAAGGCGGATACCGGCGGTCTTTTTCACAGCTTCGGTGATCGGCACGATGGCGGCATAGGGAACGCCGCGCTTAGTAATGACGGTAACCTGTCCGCGATGGGCGCGTTCGAGAAGGCTGGGAAGTTTTTTCCTCGCCTCTTCGGAACCTTCTTTGCGAATGCCTGCCATGAGCTTCCCCGATATAGCAATATGGCAAGTATACTCTCAACTGTACGGTCCGTACAGATACGAATTTTCTGGGGCTATGCGGTGTTCGGCAAGGTGACGAAAGGGATGGACGTGGTGAAGAAGATCGAATCAGCCCGGACCCGCACCGTGGGGCCGTTTGAGAACGTACCTGTTAACGACGTGGTGATTCAGAAGGTGGGGCAGATCAAAAAATAGATTCTTGGTCAGATGTCATCACCATGACAAACATCGTTTTCATAATACGTGATAGCTCTTGCAGCTATTTGTACTCTTGCAACATCACCTCTCTTGCATGGTTTTATCCAAAGAGTTTGGCCATCACTAAATATCAGATGGCCAATCACGAGCTCTGATGCTCCTGTGGGCATTTCTTCCACACGGATGGAGATTCCTCCTCCTAATCCAGTGATTTTAAGCGCATCTCTAACAAGACCGTTCGGAGCAAATAAGGACTTTGCTGGCGGATTTTTGTGAGTAAATGAACACGATGGCAGTAAAACAAATAATAGTCCGATACCTAATAGATATACCTTTGCCTCCTTAAAGGATTTTGAACTGAGTGCGCCGCTTAACGACTTAAAAGCCAGCCACATGGCGTAAGCCAACGGTATTATTAGTACTCTTTCTTCGAGATAACTCGATAGCTGATACCAAAAATAAATACTTACTGCTAGCCCAATAATAAGAAGGGCAAAAGAGTACAACGTTGCGGCAATGCCATGGGTTTCCCATAAATCATTGAGCAGCTTCCTGATTGGCACCTTAATCGACTTCTTTTTGTATCTTGGTGATAAATCGCCTGAGAAATTTCCATAGAGGAGGTTACGCACCTCGTCTTCACTACTATGAAACCAAAAAGGCAGAAAGAGCGTCCCAAGGAAAACCAATATAAATAATAAAATGAGTGCAAATCCAAGAAGTAAAATAGGAAGCGATTGAACGGCTACGATAGGGATAAATCCTTGCGGCCAAGTATAAGAAATTAGAGTCGCGTATCCCGCTAAGGTGACAAATAGTGACTTAATCCCAAAATCTTTCCACATAACTCACCACCGGTTCCGTCGGAAATTAGGGTAGGGTCAAATAAATATCGCTATCTAACTAAGAAATAACTTATATGCCGGATTAGATGTTTCCTCGACATACTCATACCCAAGACTATCGAGAAATTCCCGGAACTTCTTCTTGTCCTTCGGCGGCACCTGCATCCCAACCAGTACACGGCCGAAGTCGGCGCCGTGGGAGCGGTAGTGAAACAGCGAGATATTCCAGCCGCCATCCATCTTGTTGAGAAAATTCATCAGCGCCCCGGGGCGCTCGGGGAATTCGAAGCGGTAGAGGATTTCGTCGTGCGCATTCGGCGCGCGGCCGCCGACCAAGTGGCGGATGTGCAGTTTCGCCATCTCGTTGTCGGTCATATCAAGCGTGGCATAGCCGTGCTGGCGCAGCGTGCGCACGAGCGCGCTCACCTTCTCGGCCTCGCGGAT
>JBAQCU010000021.1:0-35182 GCA_049294435.1 Minisyncoccia bacterium | reverse complement strand
GCTCTTCTACATTTGACAAGTGACATGTAACAGGTGGATTTTGCTAGGCGGAAATCCACAGTCAATCGTCAAATGTTAATTGTAAAAATCATGGACCATATTTTTGAACACTATAAAAAAACCGGCTACCTTCATCATGCTCACATTATTCTGGGCGCGTATGACAAGGTTGCGCCGACACTCATTCTAGAGCTCGCGCGTCATTTGAATATTGAGATAAAAGGTAATCCAGATTTGATGAGTAGATTTTATGAAACGCTTGGAATAGACGAAGCACGCGAACTAAAAGAATCTCAAACACGAGCAGGTTTTGAAGGTGATAGAAAATTTTTTATCATAGGCGCTAAATCGTTTACTCAACAAGCACAAAATGCGCTCCTAAAAACTTTTGAAGAGCCAACAGCAGGAACACATTTTTTTATAATAATTCCTCGTGAAGAAATGCTTTTACCAACGCTTCGCTCGCGTGTTCTCGTCGTTTCAGGGAATGTTTCTTCTGGAGATGAGACAAAAATCTTGGCGGAGAAGTTTCTTTCTGAATCTATAGAAGGTCGTTTTACACTAGTAAAAAAGATGGCGGAGAAAAAAGCAGGTGAGACAGTTGACCGAGAGTTATTTAGAGAAATGCTAGACCATATGGAGCGCATTCTTTATACTCGCACTGCAGGGAAAAAAGATGATGCCACTTCAAATATTTTCCGAGAGATTTTTCAAGTAAAAACATATCTTGCCAATACGGGTTCTTCGCCGAAAATGCTTTTGGATCATATCGCCATAGTGTTGCCACGTTGAGTTTAGTGTCGGTTTTTGCTAAGATACAGTGGTAAATAAAATAAAAAGGTTGTGGTGACCAACTAATAAACCCCAGTTAAATCCCGCAGAGCGGGGTTCCCTCGCGGGAATCATTTAACAGGGTGATGTTTTTATAGTCGCTTCACTCCTTAAAAACCAATCATGACATTCGATTTTTCAGAATTTAAAAAGAAAGCAGGCGACCTTGCAGAGCATTTGAGTAAGGAGCTTTCTGCTATTCACACAGGTCGCGCATCAAGTGCAATTCTTGATGGAATTACGATTGAATCCTATGGTTCCTATCTTGCGATACAACATGTGGCGAGCGTTTCTAGTGAGGATGCTCGCACACTGCGCATAATCCCGTACGATAAAACTAACGGCAAAGCTATTGAAAAAGCCATCAATGATGCCAATCTCGGTATCTCTGTTTCCACAGACGAAACAGGGTTGAGGATTTTTTTCCCGCCACTTACCACCGAGCGCCGCGTTTCATTTACTAAGCTCGTACGCGACAAGGTGGAGTCAGCGCGCGTTACGCTAAAGGGCGTGCGCGAGCAAGCAAAAAACGACATAATTTCGGCGGAGAAGGATGGCGATATGAGCGAAGATGAAAAAACTCGCTCGCTAGAAGACCTGCAAAAGTTTGTAGATGAAACGAATGGCAATCTTGAGTCAATCGGAGAAAGAAAGGAAAAGGAGATAATCGGGGAAAACATTTAACATGTAACATTTAACTAGGATTCGTCCCATGTCAATTGTCCGCGAAGGCGGTGTCAGTTGTCAATCATTTATCCCTATGTCAATAATATTATTTATTATCATTCTTGCAGCTCTTATCCTCGTTCATGAGCTCGGGCATTTTATCGCTGCAAAGCGTTCGGGCGTGCGTGTGGATGAGTTTGGTATCGGTTTTCCGCCACGCCTTTGGACAAAAAAAATTGGTGAGACCGTGTATTCTTTGAATGTTTTTCCAATCGGTGGATTCGTAAAAATTTTTGGAGAAGATCCAGACAATGAGTCATTGAAAGGAAATGATTCATCTCGCAGCTTAACACATAAGCCACGCATAGTTCAGGCGTGGATTATTTCAGCCGGCGTTGTTTTCAATTTGCTTTTCGCATGGTTTCTTATTAGTGCTGGGTTTATGGTCGGACTTCCGTATTCTGTTGACGGTAGCGCATACGGAGAACGTGTGGAAAGTCCCATTCTTACAATTACACAGGTAATGCCACTGTCTCCGGCACACGAGGCAGGTCTCAAGGGAGGAGACATTATTATAAAAATTGTTTCAGGAAAAGATGTCCTCACAAACCCCAGAGTGTCAGCGACTCAGAATTTTATAGCGTCTCATGAGGAAATGGATCTTACATACTTAAGGGGTGGATCGGAGGAAACTGTGGCCGTTTTTGGAGCAGAGGGTTTTATAGGCGGTCGTCGTGCAATCGGTATCTCTATGGATAACGTTGGAATATTAAAACTTCCGATTCACGAGGCATTTTTTGTGGGGTTTACCACGACCGCTTCCATTACAATAACAATGGCCGTAGGTATTCTTGAATTTTTCAAAAACATATTTATAGGACAGGCGAATTTTCAAGACATCGCTGGACCCGTTGGAATCGTTGGCATAGTAAGTGATGCCTCAACACTTGGGTTTATACATCTAGTTTCACTCACAGCGATTATTTCAATCAACCTAGCAATTATAAACCTATTGCCGTTTCCAGCGCTTGACGGAGGTAGACTGTTATTTATTCTTATAGAATCTATAAAGCGTTCACCAATAAAACCAGAGATAACTAATATCGCAAATGGCATCGGTTTTCTAATTCTTATCGCATTTATGGTGTTTATTACTTTTCACGATATAACAAAATTGATTGGAGATGGTATAATTAAATAGAAAAGGAGAGAGCAATTACGCCCCCTCCTTTAAATTTCTAGTGCAACTTAGTTTGCTGCTGCTAATATTTTTGTACGAACTTGCGTAAGAACATTTTCTTGATTTACATCGTCCATTCTTTGAAAGTCCTGGACTGTGTTTCTGAGATTCAAAAATTCTCCCATCGGTATTTTTAGAATAACATTAAGGGCAAATTTTGCTTGAGCTCCTTTGAGCCACATAGTCCCACCAGATAGTAAAGGGGAAATGATTCTCAAAAGATTTTCCGCCACTTCACTTTCATACTTAAGCACGTCAGCAGTTACATTTTTTTCAGTCTCCAACGTTTCTTTCTCCTTTAAGATATTGTGTGAACCAAATTTTATGATAGCATGTTTGACCTAAAAAGTCAAACAATTTGGTACTGAGTAATTTTTAATGTAATATACAATGACACACAAGAAATATGCGCCAATCTCAACTATTTACTAAAACCAGAAAGGAAGCTCCCGCAGATGAAGTGGCAAAGAACGCCAAGCTTCTCATTCGCGCAGGTTTCGTTGACAAGCTTCAGTCTGGTGTTTATACGTATCTTCCGCTTGGTCTTCGCGTTCTCAAAAAAATTGAAAACATTATTCGCGAAGAGATGGACATGGCGGGCGGACAAGAAATTTTTATGCCTTCGCTTCAGCCAAAGGAAAATTGGCTGGCAACTGGTCGCTGGGATACGATGGACGATTTGTATAAAGTAAGAGACACCTCTGGTCGCGAAAACGCACTCGGCCCAACGCACGAGGAAGTTGTTGTGCCTCTTGTGAAGCAATTTGTTTCTTCGTATCGCGACCTTCCATTTTCCGCATATCAATTTCAAAATAAATTTCGTATGGAACTCCGCGCAAAGTCAGGCATCCTTCGTGGCCGTGAATTTATGATGAAAGATATGTATTCGTTTCATCGAGATGAAGCAGATATGACGGCGTACTATGAAAAGATGAAAGTAGTATATGCTCGCGTTTTTGAAAGAGTTGGCATTGGCGCTACAACGTTTCTCACATTTGCATCAGGCGGAAGTTTTTCAAAATATTCTCATGAGTTTCAGACTATTACTCCAGCAGGCGAGGACACTATATATATTTGCGACAAGTGTCGTCTTGCTGTAAATAAAGAAATTATTGAAGAGCAGAAAAACGCTTGCCCAGAATGCGATGGAAAGAATCTACGCGAAGAAACGTCTGTAGAAGTAGGAAACATTTTTGAGCTTAAAACAAAGTATTCCGCGCCATTTGGCCTTTCATACAAAGACGAGGAAGGGAAAGACCAGACTGTTTCGATGGGTTGCTATGGAATAGGGTTGGGTCGCGTGCTTGGAACTGTTGTTGAAGTGCTTGGCGACGATAAGGGGCTTGTCTGGCCAGAGTCTGTTGCGCCGTTTGGTGTGCACATTGTGGATTTGTCGGGAGGGTATAAGGATGTCTCTCAATATGCAAAGGCGCTCTATACAGAACTTACAGCATGTAGCGTGGAAGTTCTATGGGACGACCGTGACCTGCGAGCAGGAGAAAAATTTGCGGAAGCTGATCTTATAGGTATTCCACTCCGCATTGTTGTGTCAAAGAAAACTCTTGAGGAAAACAAACTTGAGGTTGTGACACGAGCAACAGGCGAAACGAGAATGATAGAACGCGCAGAAATTTTCAAAATTGCGAACGGCTGTTTTGTTGTTGGATTGGCGGAATAATATAATTTTATGTTTGATAAATTTTACCAACTTTTTTCTAACGATATCGGTATAGATCTCGGTACCGCGAACACGCTTGTATATTTGTGCGACCATGGCATCGTTATCAATGAGCCTTCAGTGGTTGCGGTAAACCAAAAGACAGGTCAAGTAGTGGCGCTTGGTCAGCAAGCAAAACAAATGCTCGGACGCACGCCGGGGCACATTGTGGCAGTGCGTCCGCTTGTTGATGGAGTGATTTCAAACTTTGAAGTTACTGAAGAATTGCTTTCTTATTTAATTGGGAAGGCAAACAAAATTAGCAAGAAAACTGTGCGTCCACGCGTAGTCATTGGCGTGCCTTCCGGTATCACAACTGTTGAAATACGCGCTGTGTATGATGCGGCAAAAAATGCTGGAGCTCGCGAGGTGCATATCGTAGAGGAGCCGATGGCGGCGGCAATTGGCATCAAACTGCCCGTGAAAGAGCCGATTGGCAATATGATTATTGACATTGGAGGGGGTACAACCGACATCGCAGTAATATCGCTTGGCGGTATAGTTCGTTCTAAAAATCTGCATATCGCGGGAGATCGTTTGAACAACGATATCATCGCTTACATTCGTGATGAATTTCGCGTGCTCATCGGCGAACGCACCGCAGAAAGTGTAAAAATTGCTATTGCTTCTGTAAAAAAACCTGCAAGTCCTATGGAAGCAGTTATCCGAGGTCGTGATTTAGTGACAGGGCTTCCGCGCGAAGTTGTAGTGACGGATACGGATATTCGTGAAGCGATTAGCGTGTCAATAGCGGGACTTATAGATGCTGTGAAAGAAGTTATTGAGACAACACCACCTGAAGTGCTTTCTGATGTGATGAGTCGCGGAATTATACTTGTTGGCGGTGGAGCACTTCTTCGCGGACTTGATGATCTCTTATCTCAAACACTTCATGTGCCCGTGTACGTTGCCAACGATCCTTTGACTGCCGTTGCGCGCGGAGCAGGAATGATTCTTGAGGATATGGAAGGATTTTCCGAAGTTCTAATTGAACACGAAAATGATACACCGCCCCACTAAGAATCTATTAGGAAGGAAAAATCTTTCGCTTACGAGCAAGCTTTTTCGTGGTTTGGGCATAAGTTTTTTATTTGTTGCTGTAAGCGTCTTTGCTCTTTTGTATGCTCCGATACGCGGGGTGCTTACGCAATCTGTGTATTCCGTGGCGCCAGGAGTATGGCATGTCGGAAATGCAATTGAAAACGCGATTGGAATGTTACTAACAAATTTTAAAAATAAAAACGTTCTTGTAACAGAAAACGAAATGCTCAATGAAGCCGTTGCTATAATGGAAACAAAGGTTCTTGATAGAAATTTACTTGCTGAAAAAATAACAAAGCTTGAGGAGGCGCTTGGGCGAGTGAGGGGTGACAACAGAGTTGTTGCTAGTGTTATAGCTGGTCCGTGGCACTCCCCATATGACACACTTGTGATTGATGTGGGCGAAGACTATGGTGTGAGCACTGGAGATATTGTTGTGTATTCGGGTTCGGGTGTCATCGGGGAGATTATTGAGGTCACTAATGCTTCCTCAAAAATTAAACTATATTCTTCGCCAGGAGAAGAGCATTTAGTCTCCATTGGCGCTCATTTTGTTCCTGTAAAGGCACTAGGAAAAGGAATGGGAAATTTTGAAGCAAAGATTCCGCAGGATATCATGGTTGCCGTTGGAGACGATGTTGTTTCTGCGAAAGGTGATTTACTTTTTGGGAAGATTTCCTTGGTCGATGAGAAGCCCGCCGAGCCATTTAAGCGTATTTTTTTTCGAGTGCAGTTTAATATAACAGAAATTCGAATGGTCGAAGTTATTATAGACAAGCGTTAATAATATAATGTTTCTGTAATTAATGAAAATTTTGACAACATATTTAATTGAACCACTACCGGCTAGTTCTATCTAATATTTAACAGAATGAAAAAACGCATAATTTTTGACATCATACTTCTTTCAACTGTTTTTATTGCGCCTTGGTGGTTTGTTGCGATACTCGCATTTGTAGGCGCATTTTTTTGGTCTCCGTATTATGAAATTTTTATTTTTGGAGTTCTCTTGGATATTCTATATGGAGCAAACGCTTTTCCACTTGGAGGAGTGTATGGTATCCTTGGCGCAATAGCCATTTTCATTTCTGCCTCCTACACAAAAAAAGCTGTTAGGTAAGTAAGACAACGACCTGCCCGCCACTGCCCATAGCTCTCACAGGGAGCAGTCGGGCGATGGCAGGCGGGGCGAAGCGACATTGTATTTCTTACCAAGTTAAATGATTTCAAAATAATACCATAAGGCATATTTTGTGCTAGTATCACACAATAACAATGAAATTTCATACATATTCGTAAGAGTGTTTGAAATCGCGATTTGGAAAATCGCATTTAACCGGGTGGCGATTTTTAATCTCGCTTCACTCGTAAAAATCAGCCATGCCAAAAAGAAAACCGTCAAAATTTCTAAAACAGC
The DNA here is from genome assembly GCA_049294435.1 of Minisyncoccia bacterium. Classification (GTDB taxonomy): domain Bacteria; phylum Patescibacteriota; class Minisyncoccia; order Phycocordibacterales; family UBA1550; genus UBA1550. The sequence goes on along the minus strand of JBAQCU010000021.1, from coordinate 28,270 downwards.
AAACTCGCGCCTTTGACCCTGACGAGATTTTTCTTGACTCAAAAAATCTTCCTGGGTTTGACAAGTATCAGTTTGAGGGACGTATAGAGAAACCAATAACTCACACCGCCATTTGGGGTATATTTTTTTTGTTTATCCTAATTATGTCCATTTTCCTTATCAAAGTGACGAGTCTTCAGTTGGTTCACGGAGAAGAGTTTTTGAAAAAAAGCGAGAACAATCGTCTTGATCATGTGCCTTTGTTTGCGATGAGAGGCGTTATTTCGGACCGAAATCTAGTTCCTTTAGCATGGAATTCATTTGACGACGAGGCGGCTCGCATTGCGCTTATTATGACAGAGACAAGCACAACGACAGAGGAAATGCCTTTTCCACATAGGTCGTATATCCTTTCGCCAGGTTTTGGTCACACGCTCGGATACGTAAGCTATCCAAAACGCGATAAGCGCGGCTATTATTATCAGGAGGCATTTATTGGTAAGGATGGTCTTGAGGAATACTACAACGAGTTACTCTCTGGAGAAAATGGTCTTCAGATAGTAGAGACAGACGCGCTTGGTAAAACAAGAGATGGAAGTATCGTTGAAGAGCCAATAAACGGTACAGCACTCACTCTTGGTATTGATGCGCGTGTGCAGGAAAAGCTTCACACGACAATTCGTGACACAGCAAACAACTTTGGCTACATGGCTGGTGCCGGTGCCATTATGGATGTTTTAACAGGCGAGCTTCTTGCGATGACGAGCTATCCTGAGTACGAAAGCTCAGCGCTTTCTGAGGGAAAAAACAAAAAACTTATTCAAAGTTACAATCTAGACAAGAGGTCTGTTTTTCTAGATCGCGCTGTGTCTGGAGTTTATACCCCAGGGTCTATCATAAAGCCTTTTATGGCGATAGCGGCGCTCGCAGAGGGCGTCATTACCCCTGAAAAACAAATATTAAGCACTGGTTCTATTTCAATTCAGAATCCATACTACCCAGATATATGGTCTGTGTTCAACGACTGGAAGGCTCACGGCTGGGTGGATATGAGGCGCGCTATAGCGGTTTCTTCCGACGTATATTTTTATGAAATAGGCGGAGGCTTTGAAAGCCAAAAGGGTATTGGTATCGCGAGCATAGAAAAATACGCGCGACTTTTTGGTTTTGGCGCGCCAACAGGCGTGGATATTACAGACGAAAAAATCGGCACGATTCCTAGTCCTGCATGGAAAGAAAAAATGTTTGCTGGCGAAGCTTGGCGCTTGGGTGATACGTACCACACCGTCATCGGGCAGTACGGTTTTCAAACGACAATTCTTCAAGCGCTTCGCGGTGTTGCAAGTATCGCAAACGGAGGGACACTCGTTACACCGCATCTTTTGAAGGACACTGTTCGTGAATTTTCATCATCAAAAATTGCACTTCCTTCTCAGTATTTCCAAGTCGCGCGCGAGGGTATGCGTCAGGCCGTAACAAAAGGTACAGTCTCTGGTCTTGGAGTATGGTATGTAGATGTCGCAGGAAAGACTGGCACAGCGGAAATAGATGCAGGTAAAAAGTACATCAATTCATGGGTCGTCGGTTTCTTCCCGTATGACAAGCCAAAATATGCGTTTGCTGTTGTAATGGAGCGCGGTCCACATGCAAACACGATTGGAGGTGTGTACGTAATGCGCCAGATGCTTGATTGGATGCAGGAAAATGCACCCGAGTATCTAAAGGGTGGAATGTAGAATCAAAATTCTGAATATTGAATTGTAAAAAAGAATGAAATCAGAGAATTCGAGCAAGACCTTCGGTCTTGCTCGAATTAAATTCTATATTCTGTATTATATATTCTGCAATTTCTATTCAGCCCAATGTGATTGACTTTAGCGTTCTAAACTGATAAAATGGGGTATATGTCAGATGAAAAAGAATACTTAAGCCAGGAGAAATTTGAAGAATTAACAAAAGAGCTAGATTATTTAAAAAGCGTGCGCCGTAAAGAGATTGCGGAGCAACTTGAGTTTGCAAAAGGTCTTGGGGACCTTTCTGAAAACGCTGAATATCACGAGGCGCGCCAAAACCAAGCAGAAGCAGAGGAGCGTGTAGCAAAGCTTGAGCAAATGATAAAAAATGCCGTTATCACCAGTAAGCACAAAGGTGGAGCTGTAGGAATTGGTTCTGTGGCAATCATTCTTCGTAAAAGTGAAAAGTCCGAGCGTCGTTATCAGATTGTCGGTTCAGAAGAAGCGAACACAAAGGAGAATAAAATTTCAAACAAGTCTCCTTTAGGAGAGGCTCTCATGGGCAAAAAAAGAGGAGATGATTGTTCTTACGAAACACCATTGGGCGTAGTATCGTGCAAGATTGTTAATGTTGAGTAGAACATAGTCAATAAAGTCCATCAAGTTTGTAAAGTAAAAAGAAAATGCAAATGCAATATCAGATGAAGTATCTTGAATCAAGCTTTATATACTTTATGAACTCTTTAACTTTCTAACTAATTATTATGGCCTCACTAGAAGAGATTCGCGCTGAAAGACTAAAGAAGCTGGAACTTCTTAAAGAAAAGGGGATGCTTCCTTATCCGATCGCCACAAAGCGCTCTCTTTCTGTAGCGTCTGCTCTCTCGTCGTTTGCAAAGCTCTCTCGTGATAACAAAAAAATGACTCTCGCTGGCAGAGTGATGGCAATTCGTGGCCAGGGAGCACTCGTGTTCTTTAATATTCAGGACGGTGAAGCTACTATTCAAGGTCTCTTGAAACGCGATGAGATGGGTGAAACTTTGTTTACCCTCTTCCAGGACGCAATTGACATTGGAGATTTTATAGAATGCACAGGCACTCTCTTTATGACCAAGCGCAAAGAGCGCACAATGCATGTAAAGGAATGGAAGATACTTTCAAAAAGCTTGCGCCCGCTTCCAGACAAGTGGCACGGACTTCAGGATGTAGAGGAGCGTTTTAGAAAGCGATATTTGGATTTGCTTATGTCCGAGGAAGTGCGCGCGCGTTTCAAACTTCGTTCAAAAATCATCACAGAAATTCGCGAGTTCCTAAATGACGCGGATTATATGGAGGTTGAAACCCCTATTCTGCAAGCGCTTGCAGGCGGAGCACTTGCAGAGCCTTTCAAAACTCACCACAATGCACTTGATATTGACCTAAATCTTCGCATAGCCCCAGAACTCTATTTAAAAAAACTATTAATTGGAGGTTTCCCGCGTGTTTATGAGATTGGTCGCAATTTTAGAAACGAAGGCATTGATATGACGCACAATCCAGAGTTTACTATGTTAGAATTTTACGCGTCATACGAAACATGCGCCTCACAAATGGAATTTGTAGAGAAGCTTATAAAAACTCTTGTAAAAAATGTCCTAAAGGGTACAAAGATAAAGTCTGGCGAAGACACAATAGATGTTTCAAAGAGATTTGCTGTAGCATCATTTTTGGATTTGTTTAAACGATACGCGTCCATTGAAAGTCCGGAAGCAATGTCGCGCGAAGATTGGCGTCTGGCGTCGGAGCGTTTCGGTGTTAAGGTTGAGCCATATGATTCAATTGAGAAAATAATGGACAACATTTACAAAAAGGCGTGTCGCCCAAAGATGATTCAGCCAACATTTATTACCAACTATCCGGCAAGGTTTTCACCATTTGCAAAAAAACAGGAAAAGGACCCTTCACTTATTGATCGTTTCCAGCTTGTCATTGCAGGCATTGAAGTTGTGAACGCGTTTTCAGAATTAAATGATCCGCTTGAGCAAAAAGCGCGCTATGAGGAACAAGACAAAAAGAAAAAGGGTGGAGAAGGAGACGTGTCGCCGTCAGACGAGGATTATTTAGAAGCAATAGAGTACGGGCTTCCACCAGCTGGAGGTGTCGGTATTGGCATCGACCGTGTGGCGATGATACTTTCCAATACTCGCAACATACGCGAGGTTGTATTATTCCCAACGATGCGTCCTGAATAAGGATATTTTTGCTATTGCAAAAAGCCAGATTTTGTGATACACTAGCAACAGCTGTTTAGAGATAACAACGGTAAAACCGGCATGAAATGACTATGCAGAGATAACTCCTTTCTCTCATATCATTGTGTTCATGTAGCGGTCTCCCTGAATGTGTTTCGGGCCAATCAGGGAGTTTAATTTAAAGAGCCATTCTGCATAGCAGAATGGCTCTTTTTTGTATTTAGGTGATGCTTTTTGACAATAAGTTATCCACAGTTATGTGTAACATAGTGTTGTATGGTGGTATAAAGTGTAATATAATGTATTTAAGTGGGATAAAGTGGGAGATTTCAAATAAGCGCAAGCGACTATTGAAATCTCAATCCAGCACCTATTTTTTAAAAAAATAGGTGCTGGATGAAGCTTTTCTAAAGCTCGCTTCACTCACTAAGAAAAACAGTCATGTTAATCGGTGAACACATTCATACCTTGGACCCAAAGAAGCGACTCGCGCTTCCAGCAAAGTTTCGAAAGGAACTTGGGAAAAAGGTGGTTATCACGCACGGTTTAGACAACTGTCTTTTCGTGTATCCGATAAAGGAATGGGGGAAAGTTGCCGAAAAACTCGCGGGGCTTCCAATGGGTCAGGCTGACACTCGCGGATTTGGACGCTTTATGCTCGCTGGAGCTGTTCTAACAGACGTGGACAGTATCGGTCGCATCCTTGTTCCAGATTTTTTAAAGGAGTTTGCAGATTTAAAAACTCAAGTTGCCGTCGTAGGGGTATCAACCCGCGTCGAGCTCTGGAACGAAAGGGCATGGCAAGGATACAAGACACGCATTCAAAAAGGCGCGGATGCTCTTGCAGAAAAGCTTGGAGAGATTGGCGTGATATAAAACAATGCACATCTCAGTTCTTTTAAAGGAATCCACAGAAGGCCTCGCGCTCAAGGAGGGAAACGTAGTGTTTGAAGGGACTGTTGGTCTCGGCGGACATAGTCGCGTCCTCTGCGAAAAGATAGGGAAGTCAGGCTTCTTCATTGGAACCGACGCTGACCAAGAGTCACTTGCTATTGCGGAGGAAAGATTAAATGATCTCCCTTGCAAGAAACTCTTCGTGTGTGACAACTTCAGAAATATTGATGTTGTGCTCGCAAAAGCAAGTGTGAAAAAAGTTGATGCAATCTTGCTAGATATAGGACTTTCAAACAGACAGCTGGAAGTCGCGCCACGAGGGTTCTCTTTTATGCGTGACGAACCTCTCCTTATGACATTTCGATCGTCTGGTGATGGTTTAAATGCAAGAGAAATCGTGAACGAGTGGGCAGAAGAAAGTCTAGCAGACATTATCTACGGGTACGGCGAGGAACGTTATGCAAGGCGCATTGCAAAAGGAATTGTTGAGGCGAGAAAAGCAAAGCAAATAGAAACATCCGGACAACTCGCGGAAATAGTAAAAAAATGTGTTCCAAAATTTGGCTTTAGCAAAATCAATCCAGCAACAAAGACATTCCAAGCTCTGCGTATTGCTGTGAACGACGAGCTAGGCGCGCTCCGAGAAGGTATTTCAAAAGGATTTGAACATCTAGCTCCAGGAGGGAGAATGGCGATCATCTCATTCCACTCGCTGGAAGACCGCATCGTAAAGGAATTTTTTAGACAAAAGGCGGACGAGGGAGTTGCCACTCTTTTTACCAAAAAACCAATTGTACCGAAAGATAACGAAGTAAAGGAAAATCCAAAATCACGCAGTTCAAAATTAAGAATTTTAGTTAAAAAATAATCTATTCATTAACATTACGACTATGACCACAAAGACACTTGCGCTAAATAACATTGAAAGGAAGATTTTTTGGACACTGTCCACAGCGCTCGCAGTTGTGTTGTCATTTTATTTATACTCCGCGCTTATTATCACACTCGCTGGCGTTGATCGCAATAATATCAACCGCCAGGCTCACGAGCTTGCTGTTACGTCTGGCTCACTAGAAGCGGAATATCTAACAGAAATGAACAGAGTAACTCTCGCGTATGCGCAAAATCTCGGATTCCATGAGGTGAGCGCAAAATTTACTGGTGGTGACAATAGTCCAAAGGTTGCTATTGCACGCTAATGAAGGATAGTAGGCTAAAAAATATTTGGTTCATAAACACAGGAGTGCTTTTGGTAGCGCTCCTTTTGATTACAAAACTTGGCTACATACAAATTGCTCGCGGTGAGTACTACCAAAACCTTGCAGAGTCAAAATATTTTGTCTCCTCACTCGGTTCTTTTGATAGAGGCACGATATTTTTTTCTGAAAAAAATGGACGTAAAATCTCCGCGGCAACTGTTGTGCCAGACTACACACTTGCTATTGATCCCACAAAAATTACCAACAAAGCAGACCTCGCGGACAGTCTTCTGCAACACGTAACATTTGACCGTGCTGACTTTATTTTGCGCGCGGGTCGCAAAGGAGATCAATACGAAGAAATTGCGCAACATCTGTCAGAAAAAGAAGTGGATGATATTCGCGCGCTCGGATATAGAAGTGTAATTCTTGAAAAAAATAAAAAACGTTTTTACCCAGGTGGCAGAGTTGCAGCGCAAGTACTTGGCTTTGTGGGTTCCGACGGAAGCGCGAGTGTGGCGCAAACAGGTCGCTATGGCTTGGAGCGTTACTATAATGAAACTCTCTCGCGTTCCGGCAAAGATGATTCTTCAAGTTTTTTTGCTGATATATTTTTAAAGCCAGGTGCATCAATACTTTTTGACAGACGTCGCGAAGGGGATTTAGTAACTACTATAGAGCCAACTGTGCAGGGATTTCTTGAAAGAGTTCTAGGCGATGATATTCTCAAAAAATATAATGCAGTGAGCGCTGGTGGTATTGTTATGGACCCAAAAACAGGAGAGATATATGCAATGGCCACAATGCCATCTTTTGACCCCAATAATTTTTCAAAGGAAAAAAGCCAGAGTTTTTTTGCAAATCCACTTGTGGATGGAGTGTATGAAATGGGTTCTATCATCAAGCCTTTTACAATTGCCGCAGGTATTGACGCTGGAGTCGTGACGGCAAATACAACTTATGAAGATAAAGGATACAAGATAGTAGATACAAAACGCATAGCAAACTATGACGGTAAAGCGCGCGGAGTTGTTTCAATGCAGGAAGTCTTAAACCAGTCGCTCAACACAGGCACAATGTTTGTTGCTGAACGTCTCGGTAAAGAAAAATTTAGAGCATATTTTAATGCGTTTGCATTTGGCGAGGAGACTGGGATTGATTTACCAAATGAAAGTGTTGGTGATTTGCGTAACCTCAATAGCCCACGAGACATTGAATACGCGACTGCGTCATTTGGACAGGGAATATCAATGACACCAATTGCAACGATTCGCGCGCTTGCGGCTCTCGCAAATGGTGGGGTGCTTGTGACTCCGCATATAGTAAAAAGCACAGAATACAGCCTGGGTGTTCCGCGCGAGTTTATTCCGTCAAATGAAAAACGTGTTTTGAAAAAGGAAACATCTGAAGAAATTTCACGAATGCTCACAGTAGTCGTGGACAAGGCGCTTCTCGGCGGAACACTCAAGATGGAGCATTACAGCATCGCCGCAAAGACAGGCACCGCTCAACTTGTGGAGGACGGAGCTTATTCAGAAAAAGATTACTTGCATACTTTCTTTGGGTACTTCCCTTCTTATGATCCAAAATTTATAATATTTTTCGCGATAAAAAATCCGCGAGGAGAAGAGTATGCTTCACACACACTATCAGCACCATTTATGCAAATCACGAAATTTTTGCTAAACTATTATGAAATCCCGCCTGACCGTTAAATTAAATATTATGAAAGCATTAATACGAAACATTATCACATTAATTATTGAAGCCGAGGCTAAGCTCGTGATCAGAAAGTATAAGCCAAAAATTATTGCGATCACTGGAAGTGTGGGGAAGACTTCCACAAAGGATGCGATTTTTGCAGTCGTTGGCGAGAGTATAATTGCGAGAAAAAGCGAAAAAAGTTTCAACAGCGAGATCGGTCTTCCATTAACGATTTTGAATTGTGAAAATGGCTGGTCAAATCCAGTACTTTGGCTTAAAAATATTATAAAAGGTTTCATGCTCATAGTAACACGAATGCATTATCCAAAATGGCTCGTGCTTGAGATTGGCGCAGGGAAGCCTGGAGATATTGCACGAGCTGTGGCTATTCTGACTCCAGACATTGCGGTGGTTACCCGCTTCGGCGACGTACCAGTCCATGTGGCTTTTTTTAAATCTCCCGATGAACTTTATGAAGAGAAGACAAATCTGGTAAAAATGCTTCGTGCAACAGGCGTAGTTATTGTAAATGCTGATGATGAAAGAGTGCTTGCGCTTCGTGAAAAAACGAAGGCGAGGTCGCTTACATACGGGATAAATAAAGGTGCGATGTTTCGCGCGATAAATATTCAGGTGGCGTATGATGACAATATCCCTGTAGGTACAACGTTTAAACTTGAATACAACGGTAGTGTTTTACCTGTTGATATGCGAGGTGTTTTAGGAGTTCAACCAGTATACAGCGCGCTCGCGTCCATTGCAGTCGGGGCGTATTTGAAACTGAATATCGTGGATATTATTGGGCGTCTCTCTGCATATAGAAGTCCTCCCGGGCGTATGCGTATTATCCCCGGACTCAAAGGGTCTACTATAATAGACGATACTTACAATTCGTCCCCAGTTGCCGCGGACGCTGCTGTAAATGCGCTCAAAAGCATAACAACCAAAGGTAAACGGATTGCGGTTTTGGGCGATATGTTAGAGCTTGGAAAGTTTACAATAGATGAACATAAAAAGATTGGAAAACTTGCCGGAGAATTTTGTGATCTTATTCTCGCTGTTGGTCCGCGCTCTCAATATATAGCAGAAGGCGCGCTTGATGCTGATATGAGTGAAAAAAATATTTTGGAGTTTGATGATTCACGAGCCGCAGGTAAATATCTCGAGGGGGTTATCAGTAGAGATGATGTTGTTCTTGTAAAAGGCTCACAGGATGTGCGTATGGAACGCACAGTAGAAGAGATAATGGCTGAGCCTGAGCGTGCAAGCGAACTCCTTGCGCGCCAAGAAGATGAGTGGCAAGCAAAGGCGTAACGATTCTATGCAAAATAAAAAAAGAATAGGTACAATAGTCGGAATTATCACTATTCTCGTTCTTTTTATTGGTGTTTCGTTTTATTCTCAACTTTACGGAAATAAAATATTGAATTTTGTCGGTACTGAGAGTGGAAATAGTAAGGCGCTTTATGTGTTTATTACTATTTTTTCAGTTATTGCAGCACCTATTTCAACTTTACCGTTGGTCCCTCTAGCTTCCCATCTTTGGGGTTTCGCAACAGCAGGTATTCTCTCAATTGTTGGATGGGTCATCGGCGCGCAAATCGTTTTTTTTCTGACTCGACAGTTTGGAAAACCTCTTGTAGAGAGAATTTTCCATTTTAAAAAATTGCGCGCGTTTGAAAACTACTTTACCGAAAAAAATTTATTTTGGACGGTAGTTTTTTTGCGGATAATTATTCCTGTCGATATTCTCTCTTATGCTCTCGGTTTGTTTTCAAAAATGAAGAGTGTGCCATTTTTTTTCGCCACACTCATCGGCATCACTCCACTTGCTTTAATTTTTGCATATGCTGGGAATTTGCCAATTATCTCACAAATTATTATTTTAATAGAAACAGTCGCTGTGTTAGGTGTTGTATATTTTATATGGAAACTGGTCTATTATATTAGAGGATGACCCTACGCGGAATCGAACCGCGCTTCTATCCTTGAGAAGGATATGTCCTAACCGATAGACGATAGGGCCTAAAACATTTGTAAACACATATTCGCGTAGATAATTCGAGTAGAATTGTTTTAGCCGAATTGCATGCGTTATTGGCACTCGTCGAACAACATAACACATTTTTGTATGTTTTGCCAATTTTCTTCATGAGAGGTTATTTGATGTGTGAGTAGTAGTTTTTATTTTACTTAATTTACGTTATAATAATGTATCATGAAAAGAACGTTTGGAATTATTGCACTCCTATTTATTCTTGTCACGATTTTCGGAGTTGGTGTTTTTAAGTTTAGGGTCGGTGTTAATGACGCTTCTATCGGTGTGGAAATTTCCCCATAGGTTAAATCTGTGGGTGGTTGCTTTTGCTGGGTTTTATGGTATAACAAAAAGAGTAAGTTTTTTCAAAAAACAATGAAAGGAGTAGTGAGATGAGTAAGAACAGGGTAACAAGGTGGTATGTAGAACCACGCAATGCGGACACCAACGAAAATGCGATGGTGGACCTTATGAGGTCGTCTGGCGCAACTGAAGACAAGCTTCATTACGGCAAGAAGGACAACCAAGGAAAGCCACACGATGTTGTTGAGGTTGACCACCCTTTTGTTGTAAAAATGGAACGTAACGTTCGGAAGTTCAACCAGCTCTTCAGGGTCTACACTCAAACTGAAGGCGAAAGCAGGATGAATCTCTGGCGCTTTGGCGGACAAGGAAAACTCAGTCGCACAAAAGAAGTAAAGCGTATGAAGAAAGAGATTGCGAAACTTCCTAAATCAAAACTGAAAGGAGACGAAAATGAATCAGTATGAGCGGGATCTGTGGCCAGTAGTCGCGCGCGTTGTGCTTGGTTTCTTTACAACGGCGCTTGGCGCATTGCTATTTTTACATCTGGCAGTACTTCTTAAATTTGAATTTGCGTTTGCGTGGACCTATTTTGTTATGTTCTTCGGCTCACTGTTCTGGTTTGTTGTAGTTGCGTTACACCTATGGGAATGGAAAGCAAATAGAAATAAAAAACAGCACCAAATTTTGGTAGCAGAGACCGTTTGCGCAGTCATGCTTCTCGTTTCAGTGAGCGGGTTCCTGTTCGAGGCAATGAAAATCTACGCAATCATTGTTGATATGTTAATTACACTTGCGTTCTTTGTGTTTTTTGTATACATTTGTTCGCAAAAACACAGGGTACATTAATCTCCGTAACAGTAAGTAGTAAATACACCACTTGAATACCTAGTGGTGTATTTTTTTGCGCGAGACGTGCAAAGACGATATAATATATAAATGAACGATTCGTCAAAAACATTGCGAAAAGTGGCGATTTTTGACATTGATGGGACAATTTTCCGCTCTAGCTTGCTCATTGAGATTGTCGAGGTTTTTATAGAAATGAAGCTTTTCCCTTTGCATGTGCGAGCAGACTATGAAAAAGAAAAAGTGAAATGGTTGGATAGGGAGGGCGACTATGAAGCATATATAATTGCCGTTATAGATGTGTTTATGAAAAATATAAAAGGAATGCCGTACAGCGAGTTTATACAGGCGTCAAAACTTGTAGTTGAACGTTACCGTCATCGCACATACAAGTTTACAGAAGAGCTTATTAAAGATTTAAAAAAAGAAGGATATTACCTCCTTGCAGTTTCGCAGTCGCCAAAGGGAACCCTTGATCTTTTTTGTAAAGATGTCGGCTTTGATAAAACGTATGGACGACTTTATGAGACAGGGCCAACAGAGTGTTTTACTGGCAATGTTATAGATGAGCACCTGATTGCAAATAAAGCTGGTATTGTAAGGCGCGCATGTGAAAAGGAAGGATTGACACTAAATGGATCTGTAGGAGTAGGGGATACAGAGGGCGACATCTCATTTCTTGAGCTCGTGGAAAGACCTATATGTTTTAATCCAAACATGAAACTTTATAAATTTGCAAAAAGAATGGGTTGGGAAACTGTTGTAGAGAGAAAAGACGTAATTCACAAATTATAATATGGAACAATTAAATCAATTAAAAAACGAAGGGGAACGTATTACAAATGAAATGCGTGAAAGGTCTATGACATATATTGCAGGAGGACTGGGTATTGTTGTGGGTCTTGCGTGGAACGAAGCCATTAAGTCTCTGATTGATTATTTTTACCCACTTTCCAGCGCTAACTCAATCTCAGCAAAGTTTATTTATGCGATAATTATCACAGGTGTTGTAGTTCTTGTTACTATGTATATTGTTAAGCCTCCAGAAAAAAAATAAAGGATCCTCGGGGCAGAGCCCCGAGGATCCTTTATTAGCGACGTAGACGAATCAGTAGATTCTGAATTCCCAAATTCACATCTCGGATGCAGACTCTTGGACGAAGACAAAATGAAAAGTAATCTTTTTTCGTTCTCGAGCCGACCTGCCCGCCACTGCCTATCGCTCAAACAAGGAAGCAGTCAGGCGGGGGAGCTAATATATGGAGTACCATATATTCTGCGCTCGTTCGGAAGTAAAAGTTGTTACTTTTACTTCACTCACTCGCTTGAATATAGGTTCAATACCTCGGAGCTTGCTCCGAAAATTGACGAACGAAGTGAGTTTCGACCAATACCCCGTCAGCTTGCTGCGGGGATCCTTTATTAGCTATTTCTGTGATTCTAGAAACTGGAATACTTTTTCGTTGACGAGCATCATTTCGAGGTGCATACGTACGCGACCAGGTTCTGCGTCTTTGTATTTTTCCATAAAGAATTTAGATTCACGATCGAGGTCGTCATTAAGAACTTCAATTTTTTCAAGAAGTGCTATTTCGTTGAGGGCAATCTGCACTTTTGCGCGCTTTTCTGCGTCAGAAGTCCACTCTTTGCGCATTTCCTCAATAGTTTTCTTTGTGGTTGCGAGGTAATCTTCAAGCTTCATACCCATCTGCTCAACGTCGTGCTTGAATTGACCAATCATTCTTTCAAGCTCGCCATCAATGAGAACCTGAGGAAGTTTTGTTGTGATATCCTCCGCAATTTTTTCCATCGTCTGCATACGTTTTTTCTCGCGCCCACGAGTTGTCTTCTCGTGTACAATTGATTCACGAATTTTTGTTTTAAATTCTTCTATATTTGCGAATGGTCCAAACTTTTGCGCGAGCTCGTCGGTTACCTCTGGAAGTATTTTTTCTCCGGCATCGTTTTTTTTAGCAAATTGCTTGCGAAGTTCGTCGAGGGCTTTCGTAACCTCTTCGTCCGTTACATCGTTGCTCTCAACTAACGACATTATTTCCTTTGCAATTTTTTTATAATCAGGAAGTTTGATCTCAGGCATTACCTGAAATGTGAGTGTGAACTCAAATGGATTTCCTTTTGCGAGTTTTGTAACCTTCACCTCTGGCATTGCGATTGCATGAATCTTGTGGCGAGTAAGAATTTCTGAATATGCGCGGTCCATAGCAAGGTTCGCCATTTCTTCAAGAATAAATGCATCTCCGAATTTCTGGGCAATCATTGACTCAGGAACGTGGCCCTTGCGGAAGCCCGGGAGTGAAATTTCCTCTCCGACTTTCTTTAATGCGATAGGACGCTCTTTTTCAAATGATAGAGCAGAAATCTCACAGGTGATTTCTACGCTGCTCCCCGAAAGCTCTTTTAATGTTGTTTTGATGTCTGTCATGAGCCGTAATATATACTTTTTAATATGTGTTTGGCAAGCCCCTACACCTATCCTCGCATCGCTTTTGTCCTGCTATTCTACAGAAAGGTGAGCATTTAATTGTGCGGCGTGTATATATATCGAATACATGTATATTTCAAAAGCAGGATAATGCGAGAATAGGTGTAGGGGCAAGAAAAGATGTGGGTAATCGCGTAGCGATTACCCACATCTTTTTAGAGAGTAGATAAGTCGTTAGATTTTGATATCACTTAGTCCTGCATCAAGATCAGAGAAATTTGTTGCATCCAAGTCCTTTTGTATGTCCGCAAGGTCTGTTGATGTTCCCTGTGTAGAGAGCGCAGAGATTGCTTGGTCTGCCTGTAGTTCCGCTGGAGCAAGTGTTCCAGTTTCTTTTGACACAGGAACTTGTTTCAAAAAGTAATACGCGCCGAAGGCAATTACAATCACAATAACAATTATGCTTACTATCGATCCTACTGGCTTTTTCTCTTCTGGCATTGGGGGCATTTGTGAGCCCGTGTTCATATTCTGTTCCATTTTTTTATTGTTATGCTAGTAAATTACTGAGTTGTTGTCGCGCTTGTTGTTGCTGGTGTCGTTGTTGCAGGACGTGGTTTGTTCTGGCCTGGCTTAACTGTTGAGATTGCGAGAGCAACATGCTTGTGCGCTTCTTGAATTGTTTTTACAACATCCTTAACAGCCTCCTGAACTTCCTTCATCGCATTTTTTGGCGAGGTTCCTGGAGTTGTGGTTGCTCCAGTGTTTAATGTTGCGTTTGCGAATGCTGTTTCAATTGCAAGTTTAATCCTTGCAGCTTTTGTGCGCGCTTCATCAAGTTTTGCTTTTGCTTCCGCAAGGTGTCCGCGAGATACAGTTGTAGTAACACCCTCCGCTTCAAGCTTGGTTAATCTTTCCGCAACACGGTCAGAAAGTTTCTGCACACGCTCAATTGCATGTTCCAAACGCTTGCTTACAAGTTCTGTTTGCTTGCGAGCTATTTCAAGACGCTTTTTTAGTTGCTCATCTTTTATTTCAAGGCGCTTCTTTTCAACTTCTGCGCGCATTTCTTTTGCACGTTTTTCCATTTCCTCACGGTTAGCCTTCATTGCTCCCGTTGTAGTTGCACCTAAGCGAGCCTTTTCGCCAAACGATGTTCCTTGTGTCTGTTTTGGTGCTACTGCTTTTGCGCGAAGAGCTCTCTCACGAGCTTCCATTTCTATTCGCGCCTTCTGTTCTGGGGTTAGCAATGGTGGTTTTGGTTGTCCGTATAGTGCTGGTTTAGGTGGCAAGCCAACAGCTCCTGTCGTGCCTGTCGTTGCGTTGGTTGTTGTAACTGTTGCGCCCACACTTGCTGTTCCTGCTGTTTGAGCGCTTGCGGTAACTCCTGCAAAAGCAAAGAGTGCTACAAGAGCAAAGCTAATATTTTTATTCATAAATTATAATTATCCAAAACTAATAATATTCTAACAATCTCTCTTACGTCTATTAGTATATAAGAGTATGAAGTTGTCTACAATAGAAAAGGTGGATAAATAAAGGGCGTCAATCATTCGCATGAATGATTGACGCCCTTAGAGTAGCCAGTTTACTTACTAAACTCCTTTTTATATAACTCAATGCTCTTTTTAACAGCATCGTGGGCTACATCTCGTCCTCCAAACCCGGATACTTCCACTACTTTATTCTGTATTTTTTTGTAGGTTGTGAAAAAATGCTCCATTTCCTTAAGCGTGTGCTTGTTAATGTCGGACAAATCCTTAACGTCAGCCCATCGTGGGTCGCCCACGGGGACAGCTATCACTTTGTCGTCGCCTTCACCTCCATCAATCATATGCATAATGGCAATCGGGCGAGCATTTACAAGGATTCCAGGGAAAAGTGGGTATGTAGTGAGGAGTACCACATCAAGCGCATCGCCATCGTCCCAAAGGGTTCGTGGCACGAAACCGTAGTCAAATGGATAATCCTGCGCAGTATGAAGTGCTCTATCTAGCGCAATAAGACCAGTTTCCTTGTCTATTTCGTACTTATTTTTTGATCCCTTTGGAATCTCAACGATTACGTTGATTTCTTTAGGAGCATTGTCACCGAGCGAAACATCATGCCAGAGGTTCATTTTCATAAGATTTAGATTAGAAATAATAATTATTCAGTGCTTTCTGTTGGCGCTTTCTCGGTTACAACTGGTTCTTCTATTGTAACAGATCCATCGGCGGTTGCCTCGGCTACAATTTCTCCAGCAGTTTCACCAATGAGCCCAACAATATCAAGCTTCCATCCAGTAAGCTTTGCGGCGAGTCGTACATTCTGGCCTCCGCGACCGATGGCGAGGGACTGCTGATCGGCAGAAACCGTTACTGTTGCTTGATGCTTTTCCTCATCAAGGACTACAGACTGCACTTGCGCAGGAGAAAGTGCGTCTTCAATAAACTTTTTTGTGTCCTCTGACCATGCAATAAGGTCAATCTTTTCACCTCCAAGTTCGCTCATTACTGTAGAAACGCGAACCCCGCGTTGGCCAACACAAGAGCCGATTGGGTCAATGTGTTCATCGCTTGATGACACTGCAACCTTTGCGCGTGAGCCTGCTTCGCGTGCAACGGCCTTGATTTGCACGGTTCCTGCGGCAACTTCTGGAGCTTCTTGCGCAAAAAGCTTCTCAATCATCTTTGGGTGTGCGCGGGAAAGACGAACGTCAATCCCACGCGGTGTTTCCTCAACTTTATAGAGGTATGCGCTGATTCTTTCGCCCTGTTTGTAGCGCTCACTTGGAATCTGATCTTCATACGCAAGAAGCCCTGTTGTTTTACCTAAGTCAACGAAGATATTTCCACGTTCCATTCTTTGTACAGAACCTTGGATAATATCGCCAACTTTTCCGCCGTATTCACCAACAATAGAAACCTTTTCTGCCTCACGAATACGTTGAATTATAACCTGTTTTGCCGTTTGAGCAGCGATGCGCCCGTAGTCGTCGTGTGTCTCAAGAGGGAAGATGATTTCATCACCAGAAACTGCATCTCGCTTTATTCGTCGAGCATCTGCAAGGAGAATATCGTGTTCAGGACTAAAACGACGAAGTGAAATCTCTTCACCGGCTGGCACATCAGCATTTATAGCTGTTTCTTTTGCGAGAGCATCTTCGTCAGTATCCTCAGGCATGCGAACCGCGTTCTCGTCAACAACGATTTTAACCTGAACAAACTCTGTTTTTCCGGAGTTTATATCAAAAACAGCTCGAACAATCTGACCTTTTTTCCCAAAGTCTTTTTTATAAGCTGCTGCAAGAGCTTGCTCAATGGCCTCTATGATTTTTTCACGAGGAATACCACGCTCCTGCTCAAGTTGTTCCAACGCTGAACCCAATGTTTTTAAGTCTAACATGATGATTTTTAAGGAGAGTAGCGACTATAAAAATCATCACCCAGCCCCACTTTCATATTTTTGCAAAGAATTTTAAGGTCAGAAAATTTGAAGAAATTTTATGCCTCAAAAATTCAATAGCAAAAATGTAAAAGTGGAGCTGGGTTTGTAAAATATACTCGCGTTGCTCGTTATTTTTCTAATAAAGGATCCTCGGGGCAGAGCCCCGAGGTATTGTCGGAACTCGCTTTGCTCGTACTTCACGCCCCAAGGGGCGTGGTATTTACCCATATTAACTCCTCGGCTCGGAAATGGAAAGAGTACTTTTCAAATTAGTCTTCGTCCAAGAGTCTGCATCCAAGATGTGAATTTGGTAATGTTTATGGCAGAGCCACGATTCTGCTGAATCGGAACTTGCTAGTTCGTCTACGTCGCTAATAAAAAAGTCCGCTTTCGGGACGGACATTAACTTTCGTATTATATCAGATGAGAAATGAATGTCAACATAAGATGAAACCACAAAGGGTTTACTTTTTAGTCATTATGTGCTATACTTGCGTACAGACAATCAGATTAACTGTTTTTACTGAAAGGAGACAAAAGTGAAAAAAGGGAATATTGTTGGCATTCTTGGGGGGCTTTCTGTCATTGTTGGGTTTTCTTTGCTTCTTTACAACCCAGACTATGCCCCGATACACATCACTGAATTAGAAGTTCTTGTTATTAGAACCGCAGGCGTGTTTCTGGTCATTGCGGGTATGCTTATCCCAGCAATATATCACTCTAATAAGAATCAAAGACAAAAACAAAGGAAGGAGGGAAGATGGAACATAAAATTGCCAGTTCTCTTTTAATCGCCTTCACATTTATTCTCGTAATTAATTGTTACTATTACGGGGCATCCGTTGGAGTGTGGAAAACTCTAGCATTGGTGGATCAAATGTGGATGTTTCTGGAAAGCGGTTTTACATACCTGATAAAGTTTATAATTGCATAATTGCGCAAGGCGACTTCGTTAACTCGGAGTCGTCTTTTTGTGTTCTATCTATATAAATATTTTGCTATAATGTTTGTATATAATTTTGAGTGAGGAGTGATGCTTTCGCATTTTATTCTAAATTCAAAACTCCATATTCAACATTCCACCCCCAATGACCGTTAACAATAAACAACTCAAAGATTTTATTGCTGATTCTGGACTAGTGCCACGCACGGATCTTGATCTATCAGAAAAGATTGCAGAGGAAAAGAAAACCTACCTTGGAGATATTCTCGTATCAGAAGGGAAGCTTTCTGAGGATGATCTTCGTCGTACAGAAGCGTACATTCTTGGTATTCCGTTTGTAAATTTGAAAGGTCAGAAAATTGATTTTGATATTCTTTCACTTATTCCAGAGCCTATTGCGAGAAAGAACAACATCGTTGCGTTTAAAAAAACTACAACTGCACTTGAGGTAGCAATGCTAGACACCGACGACCTTGGCGCCATTGAGTTCGTAAAGAAGAAAGTAGGGTTAAAAATTCTTCCGCGTCTTACTGATAAAGAGTCCATCAAGGGTGTACTTTTGCAATATCAGAAAAGTTTGAAGGCTGAGTTCGGGGACATTATTGAAAAAGAAGCTAGCGCCCTTAAGATGGTAGGAGAGGGAGAAGAAGCGCAAAGTGAAGAAGAATTAAAGAAACTCGCGGAGGATTTACCAGTTGTAAAAATTGTTGACACATTATTGAACCACGCGATAATTCAAGGAGCATCGGATATTCATATTGAACCATTGGACACTCAGGTGGTGATACGATACCGTATTGACGGAATACTTCACGACGCGATGGTTCTTCCAAAAACTGCGGCCTCGGGTATTGTCGCGCGCGTGAAGGTTCTTGCAAACTTGAAGCTTGATGAAAAGCGTTTACCACAAGACGGGCGTTTTAAAATAGAATCCGGTGGAGAAAAAGTTGCGTTCCGTGTTTCCACGCTCCCTGTTTACTACGGAGAAAAAACTGTTATGCGTCTTTTGCGCGAATCGGTGTCGGGCTTCACTCTTGAAGGACTCGGTTTTGCAGGAGTGAACCTTGAACGTATTCATGACGCGATGAAGCAACGCGTGGGAATGATTCTCACAACCGGCCCTACTGGTTCCGGTAAGTCCACAACACTTTACACAATCCTTGATCTCCTAAACGAGCCGGATGTGAACATTTCAACTATTGAGGACCCGATTGAATATCAAATGCAACGCGTGAACCAAACGCAGGTGAAGGCGGAGATTGGGCTTACATTTGCATCGGGTCTTCGCACACTAATGCGTCAGGATCCGGATATTATTATGGTCGGTGAAATCCGCGACAACGAAACTGCGTCACTTGCGGTGAACGCGGCGCTCACAGGACACCTTGTGCTTTCTACACTTCACACCAACTCTGCCGCATCAACAATGCCCCGCCTCATTGATATGGACATTGAGCCGTTCCTTATCGTTTCCACTATTAACGTCATTATTTCTCAACGTCTCGTGCGTCGCCTCACGGCTGTGAAAGAAAAATATTTTATGAGTCCGGAGGAACTTGAAGTGCTAAAGAAATCGGTTGATCTGGAACGCATTATGAAAGTTTTGAAATCAGAAAACGTCGTGCCTCCTGAGGCAGAGTGGAAAGACGTGCCGTTTTATCGTCCTAAAAAAACAGAGGAGTCGGAGGACGGATACAAAGGACGTGTGGGCATTCACGAAGTTTTGAAAATGTCGCCAACAATTCGCGACCTCGTCATAAAAGGCGCAACATCGGCTACTGTTGAAGAGCACGCGAGAAAAGAAGGAATGAATACAATGCTTGAAGATGGAATTGTGAAGTCAGTACAGGGACTCACGACTATTGAAGAGGTATTCCGTGTTGTTTCAGAATGATGAAGAACGTATGACAATTAACATTTGAAAAGTGACAGGATGCAAATGATGCAGTAGTATTAAGTCAAAGGTCAAATGTTAATTGTCAAAGGTAAATAATAATGCCAAAATTTAAATACAAAGTGCGCGAACTGTCAGGCGATCAAACTTCCGGCGAGATGGAAGCGAAGGATCGTTTTGCTGTTGCGTCGGAGCTTCGCAAGGAGGGAAAGTCGGTTGTCTCCGTAGAAGAAATCGCCAAAGGGTTCGTTCTAAACATGGACGCTATCAACGAGATGCTTTCTCGCGTGAAGGTGCAGGAGCTCATCGTTTTTTCGCACAACCTGAGCGCGATGATGACGGCGGGACTCGCTCTTTCACGAGGACTTTCTATTCAGGAACGCCAGACAAAAAACCCTGCACTCAAAAAAACATTAAAGACCTTGCTTGCTGAAATCAGCAAGGGCTCCACGCTCTCGGCAGGAATGGCAAAGTTTCCAAAAGTATTTTCTCCGATCTTCGTTTCTATGGTGCGCGCAGGCGAGGAGTCTGGCGGACTTTCGGAGGCGCTTCTGACTGTTGGTGATCAGCTTGAAAAAAGTTACCTTTTGAAAAAGAAAATAAAGGGAGCGATGATTTATCCATCGGTTGTTATTGCGACACTTATTATCATCGGCGTACTGATGTTCATCTATGTGGTGCCCACGCTAGCCGCGACGTTCAAGGAGCTAAATACAGAGCTTCCAACAAGCACAAAAGTAATTATGTGGATTTCGGATTTTCTTTCAAACCACCTCATTGTCGGGATTCTAGCGGTTGCGGGCATAATTACTGCGGTTATTTTTACTCTTCGCACAAAGCAGGGAATGCGTGGTCTTGAATTCATATCGTTCAAGTTGCCAATCGTCGGCGATCTTGTTCGTCAGTCCAACTCAGCGCGCACAGCGCGAACACTGTCGTCGCTCCTTTCATCTGGTGTGGATATGTTGGAGGCGATAAATATAACAAAAGATGTTTTGCAAAATTCGTATTATAAGGAAAGGCTCCAGGTGGCGAGCGAGCGTGTGCAAAAAGGTATTCCATTGTCGTCTGTGTTTGCGGAGACCGACATTTATCCGCTTTTGGTTAGCGATATGGTGGAGGTGGGCGAGGAGACAGGCAAGCTTTCAGAGATGCTTCTAAACGTCGCTCTGTTTTATGAGAATGAGGTTGATGAGGCCACAAAAAATATGTCCACAATCATTGAACCGCTTCTAATGGTGTTCATTGGCGCATCTGTTGGTTTCTTTGCGGTTTCTATGATTTCCCCAATGTACTCGGTGATGAGTAA
Organism: Minisyncoccia bacterium; assembly: GCA_049294435.1. Taxonomy (GTDB): domain Bacteria; phylum Patescibacteriota; class Minisyncoccia; order Phycocordibacterales; family UBA1550; genus UBA1550. Next base: position 7,322 of record JBAQCU010000021.1, on the reverse strand, counting down.
TGTGTAGGGAGAACAATTGACATGAAACAATTAACAATTAACAAAATACAGAAAGAACAATTAACATGTGACACCGCTTCGCGGACAATTGACGGGACCCGAAATACCGCTCACATACTCGCGTTTTTTTTGCGATTGCTCCCTGTCAAATGTCAAATGTCAAAGGTCAAATGTCCCCGCCATGGCTTTACTGCACTTGAGATACTAATTGTCATCGCAATTCTCGCAATTCTTCTTGCAACCATCTTGCCGTCATTTATGAATTTTCGCAGGAACAGTCTCCTGAACACAGACACAATGAACCTGGTGACTCTCATCAACCGCGCGCGACTCCTCTCAGTCTCATCAAAAGATGACGAGCGGTACGGTATTCATCTTGAAACAACGAAGGCCGTGCTATTTAAAGGAGGGGTATATGATACAGCTTCAAGCACAAATGAAACACACATATTTAGTACAGGACTTTCTCTTTCCAGTATCGCAATAAACGGCGGTGGCTCCGAAGTTTTATTTGAAAAAGTTACTGGCGCGACTACGCAAAACGCTACTACCACACTTTTGGTAACCGGCACTACATCAAGCACGACGGTGCTGATACTTCCAACAGGAATTGCTACAATTAATTAGGTAGATATCTTGACACCTATATCTATTTCACCTACAGTTATGATACATGGATTCCTTGCGTAACCTCGCTCTGGCCTCACTCGTTATTTTTTCGGTTTTCTCTTTGACTAATATTGCTCCTGCACAAGTTGTAACTCTCCCCGCAGGCACGAGGACTGACTACGCCGTAGGGATAAGTCCCTACGGAGTTGTATTCGACAATGTTACAAATTCCATATGGGTAACAAATAGTTACTCTGGCACTATTAGTAAAGTAAATATCAATACTGGTACCAGTATAGACTACGTTGTAGAGGCAAACCCTTATGGCGTAGCATTCGACAATGTCACGAACTCTGTGTGGGTGGTAAATAATTCTTCCAATACAGTTAGTAAGGTGGATATTATTACTGGTGCCAGAATTGATTATGTTGTTGGGATAGGTTCCGTTCGTGTTGCTTTTGATAATGTTACCAACTCTGTGTGGGTCACAAACTATTTTTCTAACACCATAAGAAAAATAAATATTTACACGGGGGCATGGACAGATTATGCTACAGCAAGCTTCCCTTATGGTGTCGCCTTTGATAATGTCACTAATTCCGTATGGGTGGCAAATGCTAATTCTAACACTGTTAGTAAGGTGGATATTAACACAGGTGCCAGAATTGACTATACAGTAGGAATACACCCCTATGATGTTGCTTTTGACAGTATGACAAATTCTGTGTGGGTGACAAATTATTACTCTAATACCGTTAGTAAAGTTGATACAAAAACGGGGACCAGAGTTGATTATGCTGTGGGCACAAACCCTTATGGCGTCGCATTCGACAATGTCACAAATTCTGTATGGATAACAAATTTGGGCCTAAATACTGTTAGCAAGGTAAATATCAATAACGGCACGAGAATTGACTATCCAGTCGGGGTTGCTTCTTATGGTATTGCCTTTGAATCTATCACCAACTCGGTGTGGGTGGCAAATTATGGCTCAAACACCGTAAGCAAAATTGCAATTGGTGCGTCGGCAAACACTGCTCCAGCTATTTCCACTTTCGGGCAATTTAAATCTGATGGGATGACGACAATTACTGAGAGTGGTATCACCGCTGAACAAACCATTGCTTTTAAAGCAACCCTCTCAGATATTGACAATGACCAAATTAAACTACAAGTTGAATTAAAAGAATCAAGCAAGCCGTTTGATGACACAAAGCTTTTAGAAAGTGGTTTTGTAGCATCGGGGAGTATTGCAACCACCTCGGAGGATTTAATTGCTGATGGTCAGTATCATTGGCGCGCGAGAGCGGTGGATGACAAAGGCAATGTAAGCGAGTGGCAAGAGTTTGGTGTTGTGGGCGCTGTAGATTTTAATGTAAAGACGGTGCCGTTATATACGCAGGTAAGATCGAATTATCCGTCGGACGCGCTAACTGATGGTTGGGCTCGCGAGACCTACGCTGCCGGCCGTGGCAATCTCGGTCCAGTTGGTCAACGCTGCGGTCTTTCTATTGCAAATTGCGGTTGCGCCATCACCTCTATGGTAATGCTCGGCAGATACTATGGTGTTGATGTTGACATAGATGGTAGTGGTGTCGATCCGCTTGCAATTGATAAATGGCTCACAGGTAATGGCGGGTACAGTCCTTATGGAAAATTATACTGGAGCAAAGCTGTTGACTATTTGGGGTATATAGATCCAATAACAAACAAGAAAATGATCAGATTTGGTTTTAATGGTACTACTGATTGGAATGTAGCATCCACAAGTCCTCGCATAGCAAACTATCTCAACTCAGGTAAGCCAATCGTTGCCTACAACAAGAAAGTTGGTCACTATATGATTCTCGATAATAAACTCTCAGATACCTATACAGTAAAAGATCCTGCTTGGTACAATACAAAAACACTTACTGAAACACAAAACCTTACCAATCATATTCGTGGATATGGGAACTATTTTAGCACTGCAAACATCTTTACTTATCTTGATACACCTAAGCTTGTGGCAAACTCAATGCACATAGCTCTTGCCTCTCCTGCTGAACTTTTAATCACTGACCCGCAAGGAAGAAAATTAGGAAAAGACCCAGTTACCGGCACAGTCTACAATGAAATCCCAAATGCAATCTATATGAATGACGGACCAATAGTAACGAGCGACATAGACCTTGATCAGAGTCAGATTCACGAGACAAAGGAAATCAGTATTGAAACTCCTGTTGATGGTAATTATCAATTGCAAGTCATTGGCACTGGCACTGGATCGTATACACTTGATTCTTTGGCATACGATTACAACGGAGATTCTCATTCCCAAACCCTGGCTGGCAACACACAACCCGCTTTTGTTGACGAGTATAGTCTCAACTTTACTCCCGCAGGGGTCCCTGTAAATCTCGACCTTACCCTGACATCGCAGGGTATTGATGAATGCCCAACTTTGAGTGGTATTAACCTCGGCTGTCCCGCAATAATTGATTTTCTAAGTCAAGAAAAAATTAGTAATAGTGCTGGGGTACCCGAACTTGCAATCCCCACAGGAGAAACTCGCTATACTGCCCCCGTAGTTGCTGGGGAACGCGGGACGACTGAGGTTAAGGCAAAGTTATACGATGAGAACAAACTCCTTGCTATTTTAGGCACACGGTCTGTACCGTCTGACCAACTTTGCGTAATTTTTGATGACACCGCAAAGGACAATGCTTTAGCAAACCATCTCATTAAAACAACGGATACTCAAGGGAAATTCTCATTTGGGGTTTCATCTTCAGTGGATGCTCTGACACTTATTGAAAGCGTGAGAGAAACAATTGCCGGTCAATCAAAAAGAGTCTGCATTGCGGAAACAGTTTCACCTCGAGATTTTGTTGTAGGAGTCGCTACAAAAGAGGTTAGTCAGATCACTCTTACTGTGAGAAATACCAACAGTGGTATTTTAGTAAAAAAGACTGCTGGACATAATTCGCAAACAATAGATTATTAACATGAAATTTGGTAAATATGTTTTGATTTTCGTACTCCTCGCTACCACTGCTTTTTTTGTGGAAGGGTATTATGTTTGGGGTAATAGGAAGATTACACCAAAGGTGCAGGAATTCATCGTGGATAACAGGCCGATAGATAATACTTGCTTAATGGATGACGAGATAGGTGAAAATTCGGCACTTCGTGGAACTGGGAATATGGGATATTTTGCAACGTCCCCAGTAACAATTTTTGTAAAAGATAAAAAAACTAATCTGGAAAAGCGTAATTTTCAGATAAGTGGCAATTCTACCGGACTTTTCACTCTACAGTTATTCAAATGTGCTATTTATGTAGTAAGGGAATTTGGGTTTGACCACAAAACATCCAGAACACTAGTAGGTTACAAAGAAGAAATATGGAAATATGATTATAGTGATAGGGGTGTGCCTATTCTTTTGGTCTCTGAAAACCCAAAAGAATACAAATCATATTATGATGCAACCTTCCGAATCTCCCCCTCTGAACAATACCTCTCTCTCATCCGTGGCTATGGTGGTACTCCCGACTACGCTCTCATCATTAAAGATCTTAAAACTCTTAAAGATATATTTGTGCTGCATGTTGCAGATATTACAAAAAAGAATCCCGAGGTAGTGGGTGATATTGGTTTTTACCCTGGTGGGTGGACCTCCGACGGTAAATATTTTTGGGCCAATATGTTCATTGGTGCCGAAATTTATGGTTTTGTTCGTCTCAATTCAGAAAACTGGGCATATGAGGTTTTTTCGGCGCCTCAGATGACAATGGGTGGCGACGCTCTCAACATAAACAATGGGATGCTGACTTACGGAGGGAATGTTGCTCCTTGGTCTGGAGTTGAAGAAATTGACCAACAGATTCAAAAAGAAGCCCTACAAGCTGGTCACGTTTCTTCATTCTACATTTATAACCTTTTTACAAAAAAACAGTATCTTGTCGCTACAACGACAGACCCTACTTATTATTTCCGTCCACAATGGATCTCTGATAACGAATTGCAATACGAGTTGCCGACTGGGGAAAAGAAAGTATACATGATCAGTAAAAAATAATTAGGTTTTGTATACTCAAACACCTACTCTTTCTTTATATTAGCTAATATAGTGTGGCATATAGCATTATTAAATAAAAAAGTGAAAAAACATTATGAAAAAAGTAAGTGTGGGAGTATACTTTTTGTATGAATAGTCTTATCTCTAGAAAAAGGGGTTTCGGACTCGTGGAAGTGGTTATTGGCTCAGCGGTGTTGTCCGTATCTCTCCTTGCGATATCGGGATTCTTTCAAACAGTGCTCCGCGCAAGCAGAGTTACGGAATCAGCTGTTCAAGGGGACTATCTTCTTGAAGAAGGAATGGAAGTAGTGAAAATTTTTCGTGACAGGAGCTACACAAGCAATATTAAAAACATGTCGACCACTACACCATATTATTTTTCATGGAATGTCACAAACTGGGCAACCACTACTACCAAAACAATTATTGATTCAAAATACGAGCGCAAACTTACTTTTGCTGATGTGAAGCGTGACTCAATCACTAAAGATATCTCTGACACAGGTGTCTACGATCCAGATATTAAGTTGGCTACAGTGTCTGTGACATGGTGGGCTCCAGTGGTCGGTACTACTACGCGTTCAATTCAGACATACATAGTAAACTTATTTAATAGTTAATTTGGGGAGAATATTGAATTTAGAATATGGAATATAGAATAAAAAAATCAGCAGAAAAAGTAAAAAGGAATTCCCCGTATTCCGTTCGATATTCGATATTCAACATTCGACATTCCATCCAACGTGGCTTCACCCTTGTAGAAATGATTATCTACATTGCTTTCTTTGCAGTACTATCAGTACTTTCTATCAACGCAACCATTTTAGTAATGAAGTCGTTTTATACTTTACGTATCAATCAAAGCATAAGTCAGTCTGCTACGACTGCGCTTGAGAGAATGAGTCGAGAAATTCGTAATGCATATGATATTGATACTTTGAACAGCACACTCACAACTAGTCCTGGTAGGCTCACTTTGTTGACCAAGACTGACGCAGGCGCGCTTACAACTGCTGAGTTTTATGTTACAGCGGGGAATCAGATAAATATGAAGGTTGGCGGAGTGGACAATGGGTCACTTATGACAAAAACTGTTACAGCAACTAATCTCGTTTTTCGTTCAATAACTACTACAAATGCAAGTACTACAGTCTCAAAAGCAGTGAAGATTGAAATGACGCTCAGAGACTCTAGGGACACACGATCAGGCTTTACAAAAGAAGTAAAATTTTATGATACTATAGTGTTAAGAGGGTCAATGCATTAATCTAAAATGAGAAAGTATTCTATAAATCGCAAAAGAGGAGCCGCAATTATAACGGCAGTTATTTTCTTCGTCGTTATTTCTGTCACTATGGCAGTAGGGCTTTCGTCGCCTGTGGTGCGTGAGTACGTGACTGCTCGCGATTTTGAGAAATCAAAGGGAGCATACTACCTGTCTGAAGCGGGGATGGAAGATGTTCTTTACCGTATTAGAAAACCAATTACAGTAGGCCCGGCTCAAGAAGTTATTATGCTTGGTGGCAATACTGCAACTACAACAATTTATACAGATAGCTCTATAAAAAAAACAATTACTTCATGGGGAGATATTCTACGCAATACGCGCCGAGTAAAATCAACACTTACAACGACGACAGGAGAGTCGTTTGTGTACGGAGTGTGGGCTGGACCTGGGGGCGTGTATTTTCAAAATAACTCCTCAATAACTGGCAATCTTTATTCTGCAGGACCAGTTTGCGGTGGTGGTAGCACTGGTGCAACTTGCTCTGGTGGAAGCGGAACAAACATAATCACTGGAACCTCAATTTCAGGCGGGACTACTGGATTAAATGGGACTATTTCTAATATACAAAATCAGGGAGGCGCTTCAATGTATTCTGGCAATATTAAAAATTCAACGATCTCTGGAGGCGCATATTGCAATACTATTTCAGGCTCATCAATATCAACATGCCAAACACTAGTATCACAACCGCCTCCAAATCTACCAATTACTGCGCAAGATATTGCGAATTGGGAAGCTATCGCAGTGGCCGGAGGAACTGCCACTTGTTCTGGTGGGTCTAACCCGCATTTTCACGTTAATTCAAGCGGTTCATTGGGTCCGATAAAGATTCCGTGCAGACTAGAAGTGGAGGGCGCAAACACTGTTGTTACGCTTACAGGGCCTGTTTGGGTCACTGGCGATATTGAAATGAAGAACAACTTTAATATGCGAGTTGACCCAGCCCTTACTGGGCAAAGTGTCGTGCTTATTGCTGACAATCCAGCAAACCGCACAAGCAACAGCAGGATAATAATTGAGAATAATCCAATATTTACTGGAGCATCAGTAGGGAATTCATGGGTGATGCTTATTTCAGAAAATAAGAGCGCTTCTATAGGTGGAGCAGAAAATGCTATTGATATTCAAAACAATGCGGCGGGTGATCTGCTACTGTATGCGCGCCTCGGAAATATCCTTCTTCAAAACAACGCATCAGTGAAGGAAGTGACAGGTTATAAACTCACGCTTAAAAATAATGCTAATGTGATTTATTCAAGCGGATTGCAAAATGCATTGTTTACTTCTGGACCTGGAGGAGTATGGGGCATACAGGACTGGAAGGAGGGGCAATAAAAACAATTAACATTTAACAATTGACAAAG